>DAINQP010000016.1:0-48796 GCA_036742665.1 Vicinamibacterales bacterium
CGACGTAGCCGTCCAGGGACTGGTTCATTCCGAACACGAGCTTAGCCATACCACTTCCTTTCCTCACGCGGCACATCCGCGCGATTCTGCTGCGAGATCATGCCGCGACCTCCAGGACACGTGTCGCCAACGGCACGTAACCGCCCCCGCAACCAACATGACCGGCCGCTGCCTCGCGTGGAGCGCCAGCGGCTGTCAGCATTTCCCCGAGATTCCCGACCACCGAAATACCCGGTTTGCATTTTGACTCTTGCATTTTGAATTACGGCAGGCGGGCTTTTCATCGGCCTTCTGAAGGTCCGCGCCGCATGCCGACAGCCGGTAGGGCGGGCCTTGTCGGGCTCGCCGACCCGACCCGCTGTATACTTCGCCGCGCTTACCCGTTCGCGTCCCGCTCCCCATCGGATCTGCCGCTTAGGAGGAACCGCATGACCCTCTTGCGCCGAACGATCTACTGCGGCCTGCTCGTCCTGCTGACCGCCACCGCGTCCCTGGCCCAGGCTACTGCGCAATTAACCGGCACCGTCGCCGACCCGAGTGGCGGCGTCCTGCCGGGAGCCACCGTCATCGCGACACAAACCGACACCGGCTTCAAGCGCGACGTCGTCACCGACGCGGACGGCTTCTTCTCGTTGCCAGGCATCCCAGTCGGCCCGTACAAGCTCGAAGTGACGCTGCAAGGATTCCGCACGTCGGTGCAGACGGGCATCGTGCTGCAGGTGAATGACAACCAGCAGGTACCCATCGTCCTGCCACTTGGTGATGTCGCGGAAACGATCACCGTGGAAGCCGCCACGCAACTCGTCGAGACGCGGAATCTCGGCGTCAGCGAGGTGATGGACAGCAAGCGCATCGTCGAACTGCCGTTGAACGGGCGCAATCCGGTGGACCTGCTGCAGTATCTGCCGGCCGCGGTTCCGCAGGTCGTGCAGCTGCCGGCGACCGTCATGGGTGGCAGCAACGGCGCGGCGTCGTATTCGCTCGCCGGGGGACTCGCCTTTGGCGTCACTTACACCCTCGACGGCGCCATGCACAACGATCCCCGCAACAACCTCAACCTGCCGCTGCCGTTTCCAGACGCGCTCCAGGAGTTCCAGACCGAAACGAATGCGCTCACGGCACGCAACGGGATGCATTCGAGCGGCGCCGTCAGCGCGGTGACCAGATCCGGGACCAACTCGTTCCGCGGCACGGCGTTCGAGTTCCTGCGGCACCACGGCTTCAACGCCACCGATCCGTTCGCGACGAAAGGACCTGACGGTCGACGCAAAGACGATGGTCAGAAGCGCAATCAGTACGGTGTGACGATTGGCGGGCCGATCAGGACGGATCGACTGTTCTTCTTCTTCGCCTATCAGGGTACCAATACGCGTGTGAACCCGACCGACAGCCGCGCGTTCGTTCCGACCGAAGCGATGCTGGCCGGCGACTTCACGGCGTTTGCGTCCCCGGCGTGCAACGCGGGCGTTCAGCGCAACCTGCCGTCGCCGTTCGCCGGCAACCGCATCGATCCGGCGCTGTTCAGCAAGGCGGCGCTCAACATCACGTCCAAGCTCCCAAAAACCACGGACCCGTGCGGGCTCTTACAGTATGGCTTGCCCAGCTCTCAGGACGAGGGGCAGTTCGTCACGAAGATCGACTACACCCTCAACCGCGCGCATTCGATCTTCGGACGTCACATCATGACGACGCAGGAGGCGCCGCCGCCGTTCACGTTGGAGTCGGCGCAGGGCAACGTGCTCACCACGCGCATCGGCGGACGCGACAACAGCGCGCACAGCCTCACGCTTGGCGAGAACTACGTCATCAACGCGAGCACGCTCAACTCGGTGCGGTTCGCGTTCAACCGCACCCATATCTCGAGGCCCAACATCGACTTCTTCTCGCCGCAGGAAGTCGGCATCAACACGTTCAGTTACCTCCCGCATTACATGCTGCTGAACGTGATCGGCGGCTTCACGCTCGGAACGGGTACCGAAACGCCAACGGAGATCGTGACGCCGTCCTGGCAGATGAGCGACGACCTGACGCTCGTGCGCGGCGGCCACCAATACGTGATCGGCGGCAGCTTCGCTCGATGGGGCACCGAGTCGCTCGGCAACGTCCGCTCGCCCGGGCAACTGACGGTCGACGGGACCGTCACCGGGATGGGTCTGGCGGACTTCATGCTCGGCAGGATGGGCAGCAACGCCCTCGTGCAGGCGGGCCCCAATACGCTCGACATGCAGCAGACCTATCTCGGTCTGTACGCCCAGGACACGTGGCGAATCGGATCGCGGCTCACGTTGAACTACGGTGTGCGCTGGGAGCCGTTCTTTCCGCAGCAGATCCAGAACGGCGCCGTCTATCAGTTCGACATGGATCGTTTCACCGCCGGCACGAAGAGCACGGTATTTCCCAACGCGCCGGCGGGCCTGTATTTCCCGGGTGATGCGGGCTTCCCCACGCAGGCCGGCATGCCCGCCGACTGGAACAACATTGGGCCACGCGTCGGCGTCGCGTGGGATCCGGTCGGGGACGGCAAGACGTCGGTTCGCGCGTCATACGGAAAATCGTTCGAGTTTGTCGACGGACAGTTCCACCTCAACACGTCCGTCGCACCGCCGTGGGGTTCGGAGGTCCGTCTCAACGCGCCTCCCGGAGGATTGGACAATCCATTCCTCGGCAGCCCTGGCGGGCAGACGAACATCTTCCCCGTCACGTTTGACCAGAACGCGTCGTTCTCGTTGAACGGTCCGTTCCTCAGCCTCACCAACGATCTCGACGCGACCAACGTGCAGTTGTTCAACGTCACGGTGGAACGCCAGTTCGCCGCGCGGTGGTTCGCGACCGCTGGATACATCGGCAGCCGCACGCACGACATCTGGGAGTCCACGCCACTGAACAACGCACTGCTCATCCCCGTGGCGGGAGCCGCACCAAGCGTCGCCAACACGAACGCCCGCCGGCCTCTCACGCTGGTCGATCCGAACAATGGCCGGTACTACGGACCGCTGGACAAGTACGTCAGCGACGGCTCGCAGTCCTACAACGGCATGGTGCTCGCGATCCGCGGCGGCATCCCTTCAGCGACGGTGAATGCCAACTACACCGTGTCGCACTGCTACGGATCGCCCGACGGTGGCGGTTCGTCCACGCCCAACCTGTCCACTGGATACAACATCCCGGCGAATCCGCACTTCGACGACGGCAACTGCACCGTGGATCGGTTGCACAACTTCAGCATGACGGCGAGCGTGCAGTCGCCGGAGTTGCAGCACGCGCTGCTGCGCGCTGCGTTTTCTGATTGGCGGCTCGTTGGCGGGTTCCGCGCGACCACCGGACCATGGCTGACGGTCACCACGGGAACCGACGTCGCGCTGAATGGACAGGTACCGACGCAGCGAGCGAATCAGGTGCTCGACGATCCATATGCGGACCGATCGATCAATCCGCTCAACGGCGGCATGCGGTTCCTGAATCCCGCGGCATTCGCGCCGCCGGCGTCTGGCACGCTGGGCAACAGCAAGCGCAACGGCATTCGCGGAATGGGCACGCGCAATCTCGATCTGTCCCTGACACGGCTCGTCCGCGTGGCTACGACACGCCAATTCGAACTGCGCGTCGACGCGTTCAATGCGCTGAACTGGCTGCAATGGAATCAGCCGGCGACGGCGCTGAACAATCCGGGAAGCTTCGGCCAGATCACGACGGCCGGTCCACCGCGGATCATGCAGTTCGCGATCAAGTATCGCTTCTGATTCGGTCCTGAGCGTTTTGAAGATCACGGACGGCTCGATGTGTGCCGACGCTTCATGCCGGCTGGTAGACGCTGCGACGGCGCCAGAGGCGAAGGGGCTCACGCTGATTAGTCGCAGATCAACTGGGCTGCTCTGCGTCGCCAGCCCGTACTGTTCGCGGTAGAAGCCGCTATAGACCGTTAGCGGAAAGCTAAGGACACTGAGGTAGAGAACGAACTGCACCCAGTAGATCAGGGGCTGCAGCGGACGTCGCTTCGTGACGCGCCGGGCGAGATCCGCGAGAGGGTTCTGGAGTGATTCCACTCGACTGGGTCGCTCTGATGCGCCCAAGGGCGGCCGGTAGCAATTCCAACGGAGTCCGGGGAACGAGTACTCCCGAACTTCGCCAGTTGCGTGCTCTGTCAGGTGTGTTTCGACGGGACTACGCGTACGAGCAGTTCTGGGTGGTGTTTCCAACCACCGGCAGTCCGACGGCAGAGTATCTATCAGCGGGCGCAGGGGAAGCCGAGCTTGTCGTGCGAATCGGCAACAAAGAAGGCAGAGTCTCTGGCCAGTTCCGGAGTCAGTGACCCCGCGTGGCCGCTCGTCGCTGAATCAGTGCCTCGCCACTACGTGCGAGAGTCGAGCGCGTCCCACCGGGCGTATGCGGCCATGAGCCGAAGACGACCGTGTTGCTAAACGGCACTCCGCGCGGTATGTTGATTGTTTCCCAGGAGGCCCATGCTCGACGCAGAGAGGGTGCTCGGCGAAACGACGCTGCGCCAGCGCTTGAAACGCACGACTGCGGCCGTCCATCGACGCCTCGAGACACAGCTTGGCCTGCTCGATCCCGATCTCGACATACGTCGATATCGTCGCGTGCTCGAAATCTTCTACGGCTTCTACGGTCCGCTCGAGATCACTGTGACGCGGCTAGCAGCCTTGGCGCCGCCACTCGAATTCTCGCTGCGCGTGCGCTCGGGGCTCATCGAGCGCGATCTGCTCGCGCTTGGCGTGGTGCCGGCCGAGATCACCGAGCTGCCGCAATGCGCCGACGTGCCGGCGCTTTCGACCTTCGAGGATCTTGCCGGCTGCCTTTACGTCCTTGAAGGCGCCTGCCTCGGAGGACAGATGCTCGCCCCACTGCTCCACCGTCGCCTCGGCATTACGAAGGGCAACGGAGCTTCGTTCTTTGCCGGTGACGAGGAACGGACGATGGCCAGGTGGACCGTCGTCGTTGCCTGGCTCGAGGGACTGCCGCGCGCGGGAGCATCCACTGAGCAGATCATCGTCGCTGCCTGCGCGACGTTCGAAGCGTTTGCGCGATGGGCGGAACGGGGTCGTGGCCATGGTTGATTTAACTGACTGTGATCGCGAGCCCATCCACGTTCCGGGAACGATTCAACCCTTTGGCGTGCTCCTCGCGCTGAACCCCGAGATGAGGGTCGTGCAGGTGAGCGAGAACGTGGCCGACCATCTCTCGATGGGTGCCCAGGATGTCCTTGGGCGGGTCCTCTCCGATCTCGTTGACCCGATCGCCGCCGACGAGGTGCGCGAGGTACTGCAGAACGAGCGGTGGCACGATGCGAACCCGCTTCGCATCAGTGCATCGGGGAAGTCATTCGACGGGATCGTTCACCGCCATGAGGGTGCCGCGATCCTCGAGCTCGAGCCAAACCCAGAGATGCCACAGGAGCAGTCGATCCACCACCCATTCCGCGCCGCGATGTTGCGAGTGCAGCGGACGAGCACGCTGTCCGACCTCGCGAACGTCATCACCCAGGAGATCCGACGAACGACCCGGTTCGAACGCGTCATGTTCTATCGTTTCCACGAAGACGGCAGCGGCTCGGTCGACGCCGAGGCGAAGGACGCTGGGCTCGAAGCGTATCTCGGTTTGCGCTATCCGGCGTCCGACATCCCCGCGCAGGCGCGCCGTTTGTACCTCAAGAACTGGCTGCGGCTGATCTTCGATGCTCGCCAGAAGCCGGCGCGGATCGTACCGACGTTACGACCCGATACTGGAGCGCCGCTTGACCTCAGCTTCTCGGTGCTTCGAAGCGTCTCACCGATTCACATCGAGTACATGGAGAACATGGGCGTTCGGGCGTCGATGAGCGTCTCCCTCATCGTGCGCGATCGCTTGTGGGGACTGATTAGTTGCTTGAACCATACAGGTCCGCGACGCGTGTCGCACAGCATGCGGTCGGCCTGCGAGTTCATGGGGCGCCTCGCGTCGCTCCAGATCACGGCGTTCGAGGACCGTGGGATCGCCGGTTCGCGGGCGTCGCGGCGCGCGACCGAGGACGAGCTGCACCGCGCAATGCTGGAGAGCAAGGGCAGCGTGCTCGCAGCGCTCGTCGCGCAGCCGAAGGCATTGCTGCAGCTGGTCGACGCCGGCGGAGCCGCGGTGTTGAGCGGCGATCTCGTCATGTGCGGGCACGTTCCGCCGTCCGATGTGATTCGCGAGATCGCGAAGTGGCTCGAGGAGAAAGGCGATCTCCGACCGTTCTCGACGGCTTCTCTCGGCGCCCACTTTCCGCCGGCGCTCGCGGCCAGCGACGTCGCGAGCGGTCTGCTCACGTTCGCGTTGCCCGGAGCTCGGCTGATGTGGTTCCGGCCGGAGGTCATCCAGACGGTGAATTGGGGCGGCGATCCAACGAAGCCTGTCGACGAGTCGGAGCAGCGCCTTCGCCCGCGACACTCTTTCGCGGTGTGGAAAGAGGAGGTGCGGTCCTGCTCGCATCCTTGGACGCCGAGCGAACTCGAGGCCGCCGACGAGCTGCAGCGCCGCGGTATCGAAGTGGACATCCAGCGCCGTCTCGTCGCCGAACAACGCGCCGTGCGCGCCCGTGACGAGCTGCTCTCGGTCGTGTCTCATGATCTCAAGAATCCGCTCTTGGCGATCGAGCTGCAGGCCGGCCAACTGTTGGTCCGGCTGCCGGAGAGCGGCGACGACAGCGTGCTCAGATTGCGACAGTACGTGCAGCGCATCTCGAGATCGACGACGCGCATGAAGGCGTTGATCGACGATCTGGTGGATCTCGCCAGGCTCGAGACAAAGAGCTTTCCACTGGAGCTCCGGTCCGTGGAAAGCCGCGAGCTGCTTGAGGAGGCAATCATCGACGCCCGGCCTTTGGCAGACGCAAAGCACGTCTCCCTCGTCATGGATCTGGTCGATCCACCGACGATCGACGCCGACTCGCACCGCATCTCGCAAGTCCTTTCGAACCTGCTCGGCAACGCGATCAAGTTCACGCCAGAAAGAGGCGCCGTCACATTGCGCGCCCGCGCGCGTGACGGGACGCTGCTGGTGTCGATCGCGGATACAGGACGCGGCATTGCTCCAGAAGATCTTCCGTTCGTGTTCGAGCGCTATTGGCGACCCAAAGGATCGAAAGTTGAAGGCACGGGCCTCGGGCTCTACATCGCACGGGGACTGGTGGAGGCGCACGGCGGACGAATCTGGGCCGAGTCTTCGCCCCAAGGGGCGACCCTCACGTTCACATTCCCGATCGAGGCGCGCCGCGGCTGAGCGCGTCACGGGGCGCGGAAATGACAACGGGGCTGGGGCCTTCTTCAACTTACGAATCTTCCGGGAGTCGCGACCTGGACTATGAGCCGACGTTCATGAACACCAGCCCGCCGGTACGATTGCTGCTAATCGAGGATCACTCTGAGCTGGCGGAAGTCACCGCGGAAGTTCTTTGCAGTTACGGAATGGACGTCCGGATAGCGTCGTCTGGTCAAGATGCGTTGGAAACAGCAACCGTGTTCCGGCCGGAGATTGTTCTGTGCGACCTGTTCCTGTCGGACATGTCCGGCCTGGACCTTGCGCGCGCCCTTCGGTCGAAGCCCGAGACAAAGGACGCTGTGATTGCACTGCACACCGCTCTGCGCGACAGGGAACTCTCGACGCTGGAAGGCCAAGCAAGCGCAACCGAGATCGACTTGTTCCTGTCCAAGCCGATCACCGGGGAAAAGGTGGACAAGCTATTCGCTCGATTTGCGCTTCGACGACAGGAGTCCTGATTTCTCGACTATTCAACCTGCACGCCTCCGGTGACCTCGCGGGCGATAGGTGGTGGGGCCCGCCGCGCTAACGAATGTTCTCGACCTTCGCTTGCTCTATTGCGACGTGCGGGAATCGAGCGCGTCCCACCGGGTGTATGCGGCCATGAGTAAGGGTCTCGAGCTCCTCGAGTCTGGACAGCGCATCATGGATCTCAGTGGCCGACCGCTTGTAGAAATCGGCCGACGCGACTGGCGCTTGGAGCTGCTGCTGCTCCGCCTCGAGGCTTCGATGCGCGCTGGCAGCTGCTCGAGTTCCTGCTGCTCTTTGTAGGACGGCTTCCGTTGCGCCCGCGGCAGTTTCGTGGCGATCGTTGCCGCGTTCGCGCCAGAACCCGCACGGCCTACGGGTGCTGGTACCTCCGCATCCGCGTTGCGTCGCTGCCGGAGGCAGTCCTCATATCCACCGACGCACTCCTGGGCAAGTATCGCTTCTGATTCGGTCCTGAGCGTTTTGAAGAGACGGCTCGATGTGTGCCGACGCTTCATACCGGGGGTCAACCGCTGTTCGCCGGATTGCGCAGCCCAGTTCATCTGCGACTAATCAGCGTGACCCCCTTCGCCTCTGGCGCCGTCGCAGCCGTCTACCAGCCCGTCGGTCCAGCCACTTGGTGGACGGCCCACGACCACCCGATAACCAATGCTGAGTTCCTTTTCGTCGAGGAGGGTTCCGCGATCCGTGATCTCCTCTCACACTTCACGCACGTCCAGAAGTCCGGCGACGGCTTTACGGCTGCCCTGCCCATGACGACGCGCGCAACTCCTGTCCATCGGCATAGGTGAGGACGGCCGACGACTGCTCCACTGTCACTCCGGCTTGCGACGTGAACGGCATTCTCGCGGCGGCTCATCTCGAGCACGGCGGCACGATCTACATCACCGAGGGCGAGAAGGACGCACACCGTCTGTGGTCGAGACGTCAGAGCGGCTTTCGGGACGATGTTCGCAGAGGTTACTAGCGCTTGGTAGGGATTGCCAGCTCACGACCAGCCTACGTGCCGAGCAGTTCGTCGCTCCCGCCACGGCCCCAGCCAGAATCGGACACGGCATTGTCTGCAGCGGTACGGTTTCCGCGGAGAAACGAGCCGAAGCGGCTGTTCCCACCATCGCGTTCGAGAGCGGCGCGTTGTGCCGAGCATCTGGCACTTTGGACACCAAATGTTCGACCGGCCCCCACGACGATCAGGCGTCGGCATATGCGCAGAGTACGTGCCCACCCGACGTGTGTTCAAGCACAGGTGTTTACGCCCGGCGAACTCGCTGCCGACAGGCAGGGCGGACCAAGAGTCCCTCCACACCCCTCGGCACACCTAACAGGACTTGGCTATGACAGCCAGGCCAGAGTGGACGAGGAGCAGACATGAGCGAGCAGATTAACGTCACGAAGTTTTTGCACCGATCGAAGCAGCCGTTGTCGAATTCCAGTCCTGCCGTTCGACGTCGTGGTGAAGACAGATAAGAAGATGAACGATGGTCCACGACATCGATGGTGCTCAACGAATGGCAATGCCAACAGAATAGAAGCTCCACACAAGCACTGAGACTCAAATGAGACAGCTCAAAATCATCGAACACATTTCGCTGGACGGCGTGATCCAGGTTTCCGGCGAAGACGGCGATTTCCCCTACGCCGACTGGACCGCGCCCTATCGGACCCCCGCCGGCCGGGAGGCAATCATGGCCGCGCATGGCGACAGCTTCGATCTGCTGCTTGGCCGTCGCACCTACGATATCTGGTCGGGCTACTGGCCAAAAGCGCCGAGCAGTCCGATAGCGGACGGCCTCAATGCGGCAACGAAATATATCGCCACCCACCGTCCCGACAGTCTTGGATGGGGCCCGTTCGAGGGCCTTGGACCGGACATCGTCGAGGGCGTTCGCCGCATCAAGTCGCAGGACGGCCCGGACCTTATTCTCTCTGGTAGCTCCACGCTGACATCGACGCTGCTCGAACATGGGCTTGCGGATGAAGTCCTGCTGGTCGTCTATCCGGTCCTGTTGGGCACGGGCAAGCGCTTCTTTGCAGAGGGAACCCCAGCACGTTCATTCGAGCTCGTCAGCACGAAAGTAATGCCGTCCGGCATCATTCTCAGTGATTACAAGGTCGCCGGCCCTTTGAAGACCGGATAGTTCGACGACGCTACATCGTCAGGAATACCGGAACGCCGTAACCTAGCAGGCATGAACGATGTGCTGCCTAAGGCGATTGAGTGCCGCTCGGTGCTGGCCCTCATCCAAAACGGCAGTTGCTTGTCGCAGCGCTCCCCTGAAAGATCCGTCGCCCACGCCTCGTGCCACTCCCAAATCCGAGACCGCCACGGCAGTGGTAACCCGTAGAGCCTGGTGGGATATGCGATCTCGAGCCCAACCCGCATCTGAGTCGTCGGCGGCGTCAAAATCGAGAAATGCAGCCATGGCGGGGTGATGCGCTGCCGGTTCGCCGCACCCGCAAAGAACGCGCACGATCGCGGCATCCGCCACGCTCCAGTTGATGGGAAACCGGCACGCCAGCGTCTTCGTGGGGCAATGGGCGCCCACGCTGCTGATCCTCGGGCTCTACAACAAGCTCGTGAAACAGTTCGGCTCGGAGTTCACCGATCGCCGCAGCGTGAGCTGACTTCGCGCGCGACGGTTTCGACGAACGGAGCCGTCGCGCGGCGCACCCTCAGGTCGTCCTAAGACGCGCTACTCCACTCTCAGTGTTTCCACCGGATCCACAGATGCTGCGCGCCGCGCGGGCAGATAGCTGGCAAGCACAGTCGCGGTCATCAGAACCAAGGGCATCGCGACGTAGGTCACGGGATCGAGCGGCGTGATCCCGTACAGCACCGTCGACATCAGCCGCGTCAATCCCGCCGCCGCGCCGAGGCCAATCACGACACCGATGGCTGCGAGCACGAGGCCGTGACGCACAAACATATGCTTCAACTCGCCCTGCTGCGCGCCGAGCGCCGCGCGAATCCCTATCTCGCGCCTTCGCTGCGAGACCATGTAGGAGACCACGCCGTAAATGCCGACGACGCCCAAAAGCAGAGCCATCGACGCGGCGATCGCCAGCATCACCAGCGTGAAGGACGTCCGCGCGAGAGACTGATCATAGACATCGCGCATGCTACGCGGCGACACGGGCAGGCCGGCGTTCACCGACCACACCGCTTGCCGGATTTGCTTCAGAAACGCTTCCGTGCCGGTGCGATCGCTGCGGACGATGAAGGTCACCCCGCGGAGGGCATTCGGCCGCCCTGCCGTGGCGTTCAAGTGCGCAGACATCGAAGGCCAGTAGACGATTGCGGGCGCTTGTTGGCCGAGACCGTTTTCACGCACATCTTGCACAACACCGATCACTTCGTGCCACGGCATGTCGGGACGCTGGCGGAGGTGTTTGCCAACGGCGGCAGCTGGTGTGGCCCAGAGTTCACGGGCGAGATTCTCGGAAATCAGGACGACGGGTCTCAAACTGTAGACCTCGGTCCACGTGATCTCGCGGCCCGCGACCACCCGCGTGCCCGCAGTGTGAAAGAAGCCGGGCGAGGCGTACTTGAATAACCGCACTGGCTGGGCGTCCGACTCTGGATCGGTCCGGTCATCCGTGCGGATGGGGCCGAAGTTCACGACACCCAGGTTCGGGCCGAACCCTTCCATCGGCATTGCGCTCCCGAACGCCGCCGAAGTCACACCCGGAATCGACGACAGCTTGTCCTGAACGTCGTTCTGCATTCGCGTCACTCGTTCCGGGTCCGCAGAGGCCGACGCCGCGAAAAAGAATCGCATGATCTGGAGATGCTCGGGTTCTGTGAACCCCGGCTCGACGGTCCGTAACGACTCGAATGTGCGAATCATCAATCCCGCACTTACCAGGAGCACGAGCGCGATCGCCACCTGCACCACCACCAGCACGCTGCGGGCGCGGTGACGCTCCCGGCTCACGCTCGCTGTACGGCCGATGCTGCCCAGCGCGGCCGAAATCCGCGGCCCGGTGTATTTCAGCGCGGGGATCAATCCGAACACCACGCTCGACAACAGTGAGAGAACGGCAGTGAAGGCCAACGTGCGCGCGTCCAATGAGATTTCGCTCAGACGTGGGAGATTCGCCGGACCGATGGCCAGCAATACGCGTAAGCCGGCGTACGCGAGTCCGACTCCCAGCGCGCCGCCGATCACGCCGAGCAGGACGCTTTCAACCAGCAGACTCCCGACGATCCGTCCGCGGCCCGCGCCGAGCGCCGCACGCAGGGCCAGCTCCCTCTGCCGCACGTCCACGCGAACCAGAAGCAGATTCGCCACATTGGCGCAGGCGATCAGCATCACCAGGCCGATTGTCGCCATTACCACCCACAGCACGTCTGTCACGCTGCCGACTACTTCCTGCTTGAGCGGGCGAAGGTCGGGCGCGATTTTCCAGGCCTCATAGACGCGTGCATTCGTGCCCGGTCCATCGGACCAGGAGTCCATCCAGATCGGGACCATTCGCGCCATATCGGCGCTGGCCTGAGCGATCGTGATGCCCGGCCGGAGCCGACCGATGCCCTGGTAATTGAAACCGGCAAGGGTGAGTCTTCCTCGATCGAACGCCGCCGGCCAGATCACATCCGCTTCGGCATTGCCGATCCTGAATCCCTGAGGCATCACACCAACGATTTCCTTCGGGCGTGAATCCACGGTAATGGTGCGTCCGACGAGGGCTCGGTCTCCTCCGAAACGCCGCTGCCAGTACCCGTAGCCGAGCATGATTGTGTTCGTCGCCTGAAAAACGCTTGGTGACGGCCGTGTGGATCCGACCTGGTCCGCGGCAGAGAGCCAGCGGCCGGCGGCCGGCGGAACGCCGAGCGCCTGGAGCACGCCATCGCTGATGAGGACCACGCGGACTGGTTCGGGTTCGGCCAGCCCCGTCACAGTCGAAATAGTCGTGGTCCACACGCCCAGCGATTGAAAGCTGCGGTTCTGCTCGGCGTAGGTGAGATACATGGATGGGGAGAGATTCAGCCCATCGGAAGCACTCGATCCCCCAGCGCCAGGCGCAATCTGCCGGAGCGCCACCAATTCCTCTGCCTGCGGATACGGCAGCGGCTTGAGCAGGACGCCATCGAGGACGCTGAAGACCGCGGTGTTCGCGCCAATGCCGAGCCCGAGAGTCAGCACGACGACTACCGTGAACGTGAGGTTGTGGCGCATGGCGCGACCCGCGTAGAGCAGATCACGGCCCAGCGAATCGACGAAACCACGCATTGTCATGCCACGCGTGTCGCCACCGTATCGAGACCACGTTACCGGCTTGTTACGCCGGCGGTGAGCTGACTTTGCAGGATTCGGTCGATTCGGAACTACGTACGCGAGTCGAGCGCGTCCCAGCGGGTGTAAGCGGCCAGGAGCAAAGTCTCGAGTTCCTCGAGTCTGGACAGCGCCTCATGGATCTCAGCAGCCGGCCGCTTGTAGAAATCTGGCGACGCGACCGAGGCCTGGAGCTGCTTCTGCTCCGCCTCGAGGGCTTCGATGCGTGCTGGCAGCTGCTCGAGTTCCTGCTGTTCTTTATAGGATGGCTTTCGTTGCGCCCGCGCCGGCTCCTTCGTGCCGATCGTTGCCGCGCTCGCGCCAGAACCGGCGCGGCGTGCGGCTACTGTCGCTGCGGCCGCTTCGGCGTTGCGACGCTGCCGGAGCCAGTCCTCATATCCACCGACGTACTCCTGGACCCGCCCTTCGCCTTCGAAGACGAGCGTGCTCGTGACGACGTGATCGATAAAGGCGCGATCGTGGCTGACCAGTAGTAGCGTTCCCGGCCACGTCGCGAGCCGCTCCTCGAGCAGTTCCAACGTTTCGATGTCGAGGTCGTTCGTCGGCTCGTCCATCACCAGCACGTTGAACGGACGGGCAAAGAGCCGGGCAAGCAGGAGACGGTTGCGCTCCCCGCCGGAGAGTGCCTTCACCGGCGACAGCGCCCGCTCGGGCGGAAAGAGAAAGTCTCGCAGGTAACCGTGGACATGCTGAGTGCGGTCGTTGACCATCACGGTATCGTGACCGTCGGCGACTGTCTCCGACACGGTGCGCTCGGGATCGAGCTGCTCGCGCTGCTGATCGTAGTACGCGATCTGCACGTTGGCGCCGCGCCGCACGTCTCCCTCGTCTGGCGGTAGATCGCCGAGCAGCACCTTGAGCAGTGTCGTCTTCCCGGAGCCGTTCGGTCCAATGAGACCGACACGGTCGCCTCGCATCACCCTCACCGCGAAGTCGGTGATGATCGGTTGGCCGTCAAACAACTTCGTGACGCCCTCAGCCTCGAAGACCATCTGCCCACTTCGCTCCCCCATCTCGTTCTGCAAACGGACCGAGCCGATCTGCGAGCGTCGCGCCGATCGCACTTCACGCATCGCGAGAAGCGCGCGGACCCGTCCTTCATTTCGCGTGCGCCGCGCCTTGATCCCCTGGCGAAGCCAGGCTTCCTCCTCAGCGAGCCGCTTGTCGAATTTGGCATCCTGTGCCGCTTCGATCGCGAGCGACTCTTCCTTGCGCCTGAGAAACGTTGCGTAGTCGCCGGGCCACGATGTCAGGCGACCGCGATCCAATTCGACGATCCGCGTCGCCAGCGACTGCAGGAAGACGCGATCGTGCGTCACGAACAGAACAGTGCCGGAATAGTTGGCCAGGAATCCTTCGAGCCATCGCATCGTGTCGATGTCGAGGTGATTGGTTGGCTCATCGAGCAGGAGCAGATCCGGCTCCGCGACCAAAGCGCGCGCGAGCAGGACACGACGTCGCCAACCCCCTGACAGCGTCGCCATGGTGGCGTCGGCAGGGATCTGCAGTCTCGACAGCGCCATTCCGACTTGCTGCTCCTCGCGCCATGTGTCGCCGCCCGTGCCTGCAATGCCTTCGGCCACGACGTCGAAGGTTCGCCGGTCGTCAGCCACAAGCGCATCTTGCGCCAGCCTGCCGATGCGCAGTCCCGCCTCGTGCCACACGGTACCGCTCTGCGGTGCCAGCGAGCCGCTGACAATCTGAAGAAGTGTGGACTTGCCGGTGCCGTTTCGTCCGATCACGCACACGCGCTCGCGCGGTTCGATCCGAAGGCTGGCCTCATGGAGAAGTGGAAGATGGCCATAGGCCATCGTGACTTTGTCGAGCGTGACGAGCGGCATCTGCCCAGGATCGTACCATCTCGGCTACGCCGGGCTGTCATCGCCGACTATCCCCGCAGGACGCTACGACTTTCGCGGGTGCGCCGTTTGACGATGAAGTAGGCCACCACCGCGACGTGCAGGGCGGGTCAGAAATGAAAACAGTGCCCCGAAGGTCACTAGCGACGACAGGAATGCCGCCTGTCCTACGAAGAACAATCCGAGGGCCAGGCTGACTGCCGGGACGAGCAGCACGGCGCGTTTCGGAACATGTCGGACGGGATGGACCTGCGCCAGCGTCGGCAGCAACAAGTAGTCGAGCAGCACCGCCCATCCGGCCAGAAAGCCGGCCGACGGGTGAAGTCCCCGTCCCGCATAAGAGTAGACGGACCCCGAAATCGGAAATGCTATCGACATCTCGCGGTAGCTGATAGCAGTGAACACCATCGCGACGAGACCGATGACATAAGGTAAGGGGTACTAACCCTCGAGAGGCGTCGAAGACGACGCCGAAGATCGCAAACGGCGCGATAGGAGAAATGAAGACGAGGCCGTGGACGAGAAGGTCGAGGAGACTCAGGCTTCGACGCGCTGGGGTTCGTAACCGAATTGCGCCAGCCTGGCTGTCTGCGCGGCGTCTGACGACGTTTGTGTGGTTTGGCTCAGGATGTGGGCTACTCGAGGCGCTGCATTTGCTCCCAGGTCGTCTTGATCCTGCCGCGCAGGTCCTCGAATCGCGGGTTACCGTGGAGCGGCCGGAACATTCGGCTTCTCGATAAGTACGGATGGTGAACGAAACCACGCCGGGTGGCGTTCTCGAGCCAGTCAAGGGCCCGCTCCTGCTCGCCGATGAACGCGTAGCACTCGGCCACGAGCCACGACCAGTACTCGACGTTCCACGCACACGTCAGGAGGTGCTCGCCTATACAACCCACCGCCTCCGTTTGCCTGCCGTCGAGCGCGAGCTTCACGAACAGACACAATCGTCCGGCGATCGTCGGGACCGTCTCGTCTGGCGCGGCGTCCAGCACCGCTCGCGCGTCCTCCATCCGATCGTCTTGAATGAGCGAAACGGCCAGGTCCCACCGTAACATCGCGAACTCGGGCACCAGGCGCAGCAAACGAGGCGCATCCTGCTGTACGAGATCGTTGTTGCCGGAAATCAAGGCGTTCCACAGAAGTCCGTGATGGTTGATCGGGCTGAGCGGATCTTCTCGGATCGCCTGCTGCATCATCTCTTGACTCTCTCGATCGCGTCCCAGTTGCCCGTAGATTCGTCCCAACTCGCCCACGTAAACATCGGCCGGGCCGGCGGCAAGAGCACGCTTGAAACTGGTGATGGCCTCGGCGGGACGTCCTTGGGCTTGTCGCACCATCCCCTGCAGCGCGTGACCGGCAGCCGAATCCGGATTCAGCGCGAACACCCGCCTCACGCACTCCTCTGCCTGCTCGATGTCGGGCTCCCCGGCCCGGATCGCGGCGTTGATGTACTGCCAGTGGACCGAACCCTTCGCGGCGTACAAAAGCTCGTTGTCTCCAACAATCGCGAGGGCCGTGTCGATGAGCACCAGGGCATGATCCAATCCTTCCCGGGTGAACTTGTACATCTCCTGACGCGATCGCTGATAGCACTCCAACGCCTTCACGTTGTCGATCGGCCGCTCCGCGAGCTTGCGGTCTTCTCCTGGCGAAAGCCGCATCTTCAGCGCGTCGACGATGCGGCGCGAGATTTGTTCCTGGATGTCGAAGATGTCCTCGAGGGTGCCCGAGTATTTCTCCGCCCACAGGTGCTCGTCTTTCACCGGATCAACCAATTGCGCGGTGATCCGCACGGAATTTCCTGACTTCCGGACGCTGCCACTCAGCACGTGACGCACGCCGAGCTCGGACGCCACGGCCTTCAGATCCTTTGCCGTTCCCTTCAATTGCATACTGGAGTTCCGCGAGATCACGCGGAGGGTCCGTATCTGCGACAGGTCCGTGATGATCTCGTCAGTCAGCCCGTCGCTGAAGTAGGCATTGTCGGGATCGGCGCTGAGGTTTTCGAAGGGCAGCACGACGATCGACGGTTTGTCCGCGGCGGCGTCTTGCCTCGTCTGCGACCGCTCGGTCGTCGACTGCGCCTCGCGCCTCAGTTGCGAGAGGCTCCCGCGCAGCTCGCGCGCACTCGAGCAGCGACGGTCACGCTCTTTCGCGAGCAGCCGGTCGAACAGCACGTCGAGCGCTTTCGGCAATGCGGGATTGACCTGCGTCACTGGCTCGACAGGTGTCGTCAAGATCCGGTTGAAGATCACCGCAGTGGTGTTGCCGGGAAACGCAAGCCGGCCGGTGGTCATCTCGTAGAGAACGATCCCGAGAGAGAACACGTCTGTGCGCGCATCGAGCGTCTCGCCGCGCGCTTGTTCGGGCGACATGTACGCGACGGTTCCCATCACATTGCCGGCGTGCGTGACATAGTCGGCGGCCTCGGTCTGGGCCTCGTCAGTCGCAGCGTGCTGGAACCGCGCTACACCGAAGTCGAGGATCTTCGCCACGCCACGATCGGTCACGAAGATATTGGCCGGCTTGATGTCGCGGTGAATGATGCCCTCGATGTGCGCCGCTTCTAACGCATCGGCCAGCTGCACGCCGAGATCGAGAACGCGCTCGACTCCGAGCGCTCCTCGCAGGAGAAGGTCGCGAAGGGTGTCGCCCCTGAGTAGCTCCATCACGATGACCGGCTGTCCCTCGTGCTCTGCCAGGTCGTAGATGGTGCAGATGTTGGGATGATTCAGCGCCGATGCCGCACGAGCCTCCCGCCGGAAGCGAGCCAGCTGCTCCCCGCCACGGGAGATCTCCGGGGGCAGCGTCTTGATGGCGACTTCCCTCCCGAGCCTGGTATCGCGCGCCCGATAGACCTCCCCCATTCCGCCCTTGCCTATTGAGCAGAGGATTTCGTAATGACTGAGGCGCGTACCAGGGAGAAGTGACATCCGTGACTGATTATTGATCTCACTCACGCGCGACATTGATCAGGTGAAAGCCGAGTGTCAGTGCGCCGGTGAAACCGCTGCCCTCGCGAAACGTATCCCGTAGCGTGAAGTCGCCTGACATGGTTTGGCCCGATACGACGCCGTTCAAGCTGAACGTCCTGATGAGTGCTGCGGCTATCGGATTCGGGTCTCCGGGGTACTGCATCCACGAAGCATTCACCACGACGTTCGCTCCATTCACGGTGCCCGTCAGCGCACGTGGCGTTCCATCCAGGAACAATGTCCCGGTGAGGCCAGAGCTGGTCTGAATGAGTGAGAGTCCGAACTCCCCGGGCTGGCCGACGACGGAGGGGGCACACCAACTAAAGGGCTCAGGCACATCGAAGGTTCCAGTCGCCGTGCACGACGTCATGCTGAACGTCCCTTGCCGAGCACTTCCCCGGCCCCACGTGCCCGCGACGTTCACGGCCGACGGCTCCGTGGGGGAACCGCCGCAGCTGGTAGTCACGGCGGCGACGAACAGCGTCGCTGCGAGGTACTTCACGCTGTATTTGAGAGAGGTGAGAAGCGTCAGTTTGTCCGTCGCGACTATATCAGCGTTCCGTCAGGTCCACTGCATGGCGCAGGGCTATGTGATGCGCAACGTGGTCTTCGTTAGCAACGCATGGTCGGCTGGGCAACGTCAGGCTGCGCCTTGCTGTCCTGACTGGTCGCGGGCGTGTCGCTGCGCCGCAGCGTGACGGTGAAGGTCGAGCCACCTCCGGGATTGTTGTGGGCATCGATCGTGCCGCCGTGTGCGTCAACGATCGTCCGCACGATCGTGAGTCCTATCCCGAGGCCTTGCGCTTTCGTCGTGACGAACGGCGTGAACAGCTGGCCGTCCACCGGCAGACCGGTTCCATTGTCGCGCACCGAGACTTCGACACCGGACGCGCTGACTTTGGTTCTGATCGTAAGGCGTCGACCGGCCGCAGGCGTCTCGGCCATCGCGTCCATCGCGTTCATCACCAAATTCACGAGCACCTGCTCCAGGAGCACCTGATCGCCGCTGATGACGCAAGGACTCGAGGACAGATTGACGATTGCCTCGATCTGCCGGGCTCTGATGTCATACGCAACGAGAGCAAGAGTCTCAGCAATCACGGCGTGAAGGTCGACCGGTTTTTTGTCCAGTTGACGACTTCGAAGCATTGCCCGATGTCGATCGATGATCTGTGTGGCCTGGGTGCCTTCGGTCCGGATGTCCGACAGGATCTCTTCTATGGTCTCGGGGGTTGCCCGATGGGCGGCGACCATCGTCTGCAGCGCCTTGGCGTTGTTGATGATCGAACTGAGAGGTTGCCCGAGCTCATGGGCAATCGAGCCCGTCAGCGCCGCCATTGTCTGACGCCGGCTCGCGTCCGCAGCGAGCGCCAGGTTCTTTCGGCTGTCCAGCTCGGCTCGCTGCCGTGCGCGTCGCTGGTACAAAAGTCCGATAATCAGCATTGATTGGATCGCCAGCGCGACGATCGCGCCGAGCATCGTGACCTTGTGTTCTTGCCACAGGGTCGGACTGCGATAGCGTACGACGCTACCCGCCGGTAACCGGCTCTCGGCGATCCCCCACCGCTGGAGCTCGCGCCAATCGAATGTTGGTTGACCTGGTCGTTGGGGCGGCACCTCGATGCTTCGAGGCCGCGCACCGTTCAAGAGTCGAAGGGCCACGTCGGCCGTGTTCCGGGCGAGGCTTTCGATGGACATCATCGTTCCGCCGACCACTCCAGAGCCGAGGTAGACGCTTTGCACTCCAAACAGGGGAGCATTCGCCGTGGTGCGAAGATCGTCGAGCACTCGCTCGTCCGCATACGCCCCGCCCTCGGCGTCGGTGCCGAAGGTCAGATAGAAGATCGCCGAGTGGCGTGGAAGGCTCGCTGAGCGGCGCAAGATCTCCGGAAGGGATAGTTCTTCGGACCACACGAACGTCAGCCGGTCGTGAAAGGGCCTTAACTCTTGGTCGAACTCTTGACGCCAGAATCTGCTGAGCAGCCCGGACCCCATCACCATGAACACCTGCTTGGTCTCGGGCAGCAGCTGCAGTATTTCCTCGAGCAGCCGGGGATAATCGTTGACGACCGCGACCGCGGTCTCCTTTTCGCCAAGTGGCGCGTCTCGCAGAAATCGCTGATCGACCGCCGCAAACAAGAGCGGCGTTTCGGGAAAGAGTTGCGATCGATACTTGCGCGCGAATACGGTCGCCGGGCCGCCGACAGTCATGATGAGGTCCGGCTTGGGCCGATCGGCGAACATGGATCGGATGTAATCGACCACCTCTCGTTCTGGCGCGCCGACAAACCCGGTCGGGCCGACGACGACCTGGACGACGTTCACGGGTGTCCCGGCGCGTCGGTCCAGTTCTACGCGGAAGTGGCCAGTGAAAGCGTCAACAACGAGATTGCCGCGGTCGAACGATTGCATCACCAGGACGTGTCGGACCGTGGGCTGAGCTTCGCTCGAGGCGGCACCGACCAGCAAGCAACCTACCAGCGCTGCACATCGGAGTTTTCCACGGACGCTCGGCATCTGGGTGACATGATAGCCCTTCGAATCCGCAGCATGTATGTGGTGATCGGCGCGGTCCTGGCGCTGTTATGCGCGCCTGCTTCCGCTCGCGCACAGGCAACCGGAGAGCTTTTCGGGTCGATCTCCGATCAGACCGGTGCCCCACTGTCAGGGGTTCGCGTGGCGATTCGGGGCGTCACAGACCAGCGCGCGGAAACCGGCGCCGCCGGCCAGTTCTCATTTCAAGACCTTCCGATCGGTGACTATGAGATTTCCGCAGAACTGAGCGGGTTTGAGCGAGCACGTCGTGCCCTGCGCGTGCAGGCCGGCGACCGGCTCACCGTGTCCTTCACCTTGCTGATCGCGATCGTGGAACGAACGATCGTCACGGCTGCGAAAGCAGGCGAGCGCGACGTCCACACGATTCCCATGGCGATTAGCGCTGTCTCGAACGCCGAGCTCGTGCGTCTGGGGACTCAGACTGTGGGTGAGGCGGCGTCGCTCGCACCATCAACGACGTTTTCCCAGAACACCGGTTTCGGTCAACTCACGATCCGAGGGATCGGTGCAAACGTTTTGTACGCAGGATCGGACCCGAGTTCGGCGTTGTACCTCGACGGCGTTTACCTCGCTCGGCCGGCGATGGCGTTCGTGCAGTTGCTGGATCTGGATCGCATCGAACTGCTGCGCGGACCGCAGGGCACCTTGTATGGACGCAACGCAGTCGGCGGGGCGATGAACCTGATACCCAAGCCGCCGACCAACGTCTTCCAAGCCTCCGCCGATCTCACAGCCGGGAACTTCGCAGCGCTTCGCGCCGCCGCGCGGGCCAGCGGCCCTCTCAAACGCGACCGAGTAATGGGGACCGTCGCGTTCACGCGGGGCGTCCGGGACGGCTACGTCCGCGACTTCGAGCATCCGGACCATCCGCTTGGCGGCGACGATGTCACCGCGGCACGCGGGCAATTGCGCGTGGTCTTCGATCCCCGGACGAATCTCCTGCTGTCGAGCGACGTCGACCACCAGGGTGGCACTCCACTGACCTTCAACAAAGTGCTGGCCGTGAAGCCTGGTTTTCACGTCGACAACCCGCAGGATCTCCATGATGTTCGAGCGTCGGCGCTCGCCAGGAACCGAACGCTGAATTACGGCGCGAGCGCGCGTCTGACCACCGCACTCACGCCATCGACCACCCTGGTCAGCCTGACCGCGTTTCGAAAGCTGGATTTCGAATTCTTTGTGGATGCCGACATCACCGAGCTCGACCTGCTGACGACACATCAGCACGAGTGGCAGCATCAACTCTCAGAGGAGATCACGCTATCGCACCAGCAGTCCAGGCTGACGTGGGTCGGTGGTGTATTTCTCTTCCACGAATTCGATCATCAATCTTTCTGGGTCGATCAGCCGGCAGCAGAATTCCAGGTTCGGCTCGACCCGCGCGTCGACGCGACCAGCCGCGCGGTCTTCGGACAGGCGACCGTCGGTTTGACGTCGCGGCTCTCGGCAACCGCCGGCGCCCGCTACACGCACGAGGGCAAGGACATCGACAACGCCGGGGGACGATACAGTCTCGCTGCCCCGAATCTGCCGGTCCGCGGTTCGACCTACGGCTATTCCGATTCCATTACCCACGGCGAGTGGACGCCGAAGGTCGGCCTCGAATTGAAGCTGCCCAACGGCATGCTCTCGTACGTGTCGGCGACGCGCGGTTTCAAGAGCGGCGGCTTCAACCCATCGTCAACGGTGGTGGGCCGCGGCTATGCGCCTGAGTTTGCGTGGAGCTATGAAGGCGGTTGGAAAGGCACGCTGATGAACGCCCGTTCCCGATTCGCTGTGTCTGCCTTCGTCATGGATTACACGGACTTGCAGGTGCAGACGCCCATCGGGATCGGGATCTTCGACATCCGCAATGCCGCAGCCGCTACGATTCGAGGCGTTGAAGCGGAGAATACGTCGCGGATCGGGCGCGGCATTGAAGCGGGGGGCCATGTGACCTGGCTGAACGCGACGTACGATCGATACATCGCTGTCGCCAACAACGGCGTCACTGGAGACGTCGCGGGCAACCGCTTGAACAACGCACCGGAATGGGCGGGGCGCCTCTGGATCGAGTGGAGCGGCAAGGTCGGCCAATCGAGACGACTTTCGTTCGCCGCCGACACAACGGCGCAGTCGACGGTGTACTACACGCCGTTCAACGACAACATTCAGCGACAGCGTCCGTATGGCCTGATGGGCGCCCGCGTCGGTTACGGCCCCAGCCATCGTCGGTGGACGGTCGGCGCCTACGTCCGAAACCTCACGAATGCGGACTACATCACGGCGACCTTCGGGACGCCGCCGACGGCCTTTGGCGGACGTCCTGGACCGTCGCGTCAGTTCTCTGTTGAGTTCACCGTCCGGCGATAGGATTCCTGACATGGTCCTTCGACGCCTTCTCCCCTGCGTCTTCGCGTGTCTGGTGCTGCCTGCCGTGGCGATCGCCGGCGAGCGATGGACGATTGGCCTCTCGACGACTGGCGTCCAGATCGAGGCGATCGTGGTCGCCGGCCGCGCTGTCTCCTCGCCCACCGTGGTCCTCGTCGGGGGACTCCAAAGCCCCGATCAGTCCAGCGACGCAGTTGCCCGTGAAGCGGCCGCCTTCGAACAGATCCCGCAGCGCCAGCGTGAGTTCAGGCTGATCGCCATCGCGCGCGCGAATCCGGACGCGCAGTCGCTGCAGTTCCCGCCGTCAGGGGTTGCGTATCGCGAGCATGTCGAGTCGCACGTGCTGTGGAGATGGGTCGGTACACACGCACCTGACCTCGTCCTGGTCGCCGGGCCGGATCCAGGACTCGTCGATGCCCTGTCGCAGAACCTCGTCATCGACATCGGCCGGATCCCTGCGCGACGGGTTGATGTCTCGACACGATTGCTGCAGTCCATCACGGCACGGATCACCGTCTCGAGCGCGCACCAGGAAATAGAGCGACGGCTGGCGCGATCGCCGCGCGCGCTCGCCGAGGAACTGGCGCGGATCTACGGACACGAATTCAAACAACCGACCTACATCGCCGCGGTGGCGCTGGTCAGCCGGCTACGACTGGGCGAACGCGAGGAGGTCGCGCGGCTGCTGGCGCCTTACCTCGATGGCGCGCAGGACAGCTTCGCGCGCGCGTCGCAGTCCTCGCTCGCGGCGCATCTGCTGTTCTTCGAGTATGCGCGCCGTGCCGGCGACGATCGCGCCAAGGCGCTGGTGGTGCGCGCGGCCGCAAGCGGCTTCACTGAGAACGGTGGGCTCCGTGAGTTCATGCCTCTACACGGCGGCTGGAGCGATTCGCTTTTCATGGATGTGCCGATCCTGGCCATGGCCGGCACGCTGACCGGTGAGCGGCGTTACTTCGACATGGCGGCCCGTCACGTCGCGTTCATGCAGCAGATCGTGCTTCGACCGGACGGTCTCTATCGCCACCAGGCGCCCACGAACGCCGCATGGGGACGTGGCAATGCGTTCCCGGCGCTCGGCCTGGCGCTGACGTTGTCAGAGTTCCCGAAAGATCACCCGGATTATTCCCGTCTGCTCGCGACGTACCGCACGCACATGGCGACGCTCGCGCGTTTCCAGGACGAGAACGGGATGTGGCGCAACGTCATCGATCGGCCTGGCGCGTATCCGGAATACTCCGCCACTGCCATGATTGCCACGGCGATGCTGCGCGGCATCCGCAAGGGTTGGCTCGATCGCGAGACGTACGAACCGCTGATCCAGAAAGCGTGGACGGCCATTCTCGCGCGAACCGGGACGGACGGCCAGCTCGTGGACGTCTGCGAAAGCACCGGCACGCGCGGCTTGACAGACGAAGACTACCTTCGCCGCACGGCCATCCTCGGCCGCGACGATCGCGGCGGCGGGATGGCGATGTTCTTCGCGACGGAACTCGCCGGCTTGTAGCCACGCGTGCGCGCGCCTGCTCCCGAAGCGCCGTTGTGTTAGTCTCCGCCTCTATGAAGGGGCACATCACCGTTCTGTTGATCGCCGGGCTGCTTGGCATTTCATCTATCGCTGCTGCGCAGACAACCCCTGACCAGAAGAAGCTCGACGTCATGGTCGGCAAATGGAGCATCGAAGTCGACACAAAGGCGACGCCGTTGTCACCGGCAAGCAAGGCATCCGGCACCGAAGAGTGTCAGTGGTTTGCCAACCGGCACGTCGTGTGTCGGAGTGAAGCCAAGGGTTCCGCAGGTACGTACAGCCAGATGCGGACACTGAGCTACCTACCGGCGCGGAAGCAGTACGTGGCGTATACCGTCGACAGCCTGGGCAGTGCCGTCGTGGCCTACGGGCAGGTCAACGGCGATGTCTGGACCTTCACCACCGACCAGCCGGCGTTCAACATCCGGTTGACGCTGACGAGCACCGCGGGCGGGTACACGGCACTCGCAGAATTCGCGGGCGCGGACGGTAAGTATCTGCCACTCTCCGAGGTGAAGGCGACGCGCGCGAAGTGAGCCGGCGTGCGAGCACGCCGCGCTTGCGGTAGCAAGACTCTCACACTCGGGCAGCGAGCACGCGCGCGGTGTACTGCTGCGACGCCAGCGAGAACACGCAGTAGGCGGCGAACCAGTAGAAGCCGGCCCCGAACTCCGCCGTGAAGGCGACGAGAGGCGGACCGGCGGCCGGAGTGCTCTGACTCGCCATGGCCGCAAGATAAGTAATGAACAGCGCGACGACAAAGACGTCGGCCATCGACCATTTCGCGATCGCCTCGACAAACGCCAGCGTCCGTTGCCGCTGCGCCTCGCCTGCGACGAACATCGCCCAAGCGACCAGTGCCGTCTTGACGAAGGGCACGACGACACTGAATAGCAGAATCAGTGTTGCCGGCACGGGACTCCCGACCTCGTAGAGTCGCCTCACGGAGCCGACAATGCTCCGCGTCTGCTGAAACACCTCGACGTCCCCCACGTTCTGCAGCAACGACGCGGTCAGCGACGGTGTCACCTTGTCGATGATCATTTGACGTAGATCGCCACCAGTCGCCTCGAGCAGCCCGACGACCGTCGGATTCATCATGGCTTTCAGGGCATTCAGCGTGTCGTCGTTCAAACCTCGTTGCAGCATCGTCGGCGCGACTTGTGCAATGCCGTCGCGCGTCAATACCCCACGGATCGTGAGCACTGGGGCGACAAGGCCCGGAATGAGTAGCACGAGAGACACGAGGAGGACGACGAGGACGAGCCAGCGGGTCGATGTCACAGTTCGCAGAAGTCCGCCCGCCTCAGCCGAGGCAAGTCGCGGGTAGCCTACGGCAACTGACCGAGGCAATCAAGCACGCTGACGTGCTTGACCAGGCTAGCAGCTGTCCGGAATATTCGAGCGTGCACAGAGATTAGGTGATTGTGTGGAATGAACAAACGTGCATCGAACTTCGAGTATGAGGAACACAACATGAGTCACGTGCAATCGATCTCTCGTTTCGGGTTGTCCGCGCTAGCTGCGGGTCTCGCGGCGGCGTTTCTGGGCGTGTTGGTGGGCCCTGTGTCCGTCACGCAGGCCGCGCTCATCGAAGACGGCAAGGGACCGCAGCTTCTCATCGGACTCGACGATGACAGACAAGACAACGTGGCGATTCAGGCTGGCGCCGTCGCGAACCAGTCGCTCAACCGCACGGACGTCATGGTTGGCGGATCGGGCAACGATGTGATGTTTGGCTTGAACGGCAACGATGTAATGGACGGTGGTCCAGGTCAAGACATCATCCTCGGTGGACCGGATGGCGGACCAGCGCCTGGCGGTCCCCCGAACAGCGACATCATGTTCGGCGGACCAGGCAATGACGTGAATCTGTGGGCTCCCGGCGATGGCAGCGAGGTGTTCATCGGTGGCCAGGGGCGCGATGCGATCATCTTCGGTGCGACGGATCGCGATGCGGCGGAAGCCGGGGGTGTTCGGCTGACGTTTGGCGTTCCGGGGTTTCCCCAGGGCATACCCACCGCCGACGTGAGCGGTCTGACAAATTTCTGCACGTTGGAGGACAGTCCGTTGCCGGGATACGAGTTCTTGGTGCGGTTCAGGGGTGCGGCCGGCAACATTATCGTCACGGTGCGGGTGAGCGAGGTCGAGCAGGTGTTCTGCAGCCAGGGCGGCGGCTCGATCGCGTTTGCCGATCTGACCGTTCCGTCGCCGGCTTTCGTCGTCGTCTCACAACAGGAGGTTGAAGCCCTGAACTCGCTGGTCGGGGCGATGATCCGATAGACGTGCGCGCGCTCACTCGTCAGCGGTCGGAGCACCGCCCAGCGATCCCACCGGCGAGCTGTTCGAGTCCTCCAACATCAGGTCGACCATCAGCTCGCCGGCAATCGCTTCGAGCAAATCGCGCAGCATCTCGGTGGTGACGGTCGCCGGAACTCCGAGCTCGGCGCGCGCCCGGAACAGCGCCTCGCCCGACATCGGCGCGCTCGTGACGTCGGTTTCCAGCTCCTCGATGTTCACTCGGTGGTGCGCGAGCGCCCGCGAGATATCACGAACGATGCCCGGGCGATCGTGCCCCAGCAACTCGAGACGAACGGTGCGATACGAGCCCGGTCGCTGTTCATCACTCTGCTCGACGACGATGGTGAGTCCACCAGTCTCGGATCGCGTCAGCTCCGCTGTCAGCGCATCGGCGCGAGCGCGATCGATGGTGAGGCGCAGGAGCCCGGCGAACTTGCCACCCAACCGCGCCATCCGGCTCTCTTCCCAATTCGCGCCGGTGGCCAGAATCTGATCGGACAGCTGCTCGACGATGCCAGGCTTGTCATCGCCGATGACGGTGAGGACCAACGACGTTCGCATGATGAGTCTCCCTCGCGAGCCGGCCGTAGCCTATGGCAAGCGAACGAGGCGATCAAGCGCCCGGCTGCGCGGCGTTGGTCATGCGCGTAATGCCCTCGGATGCGAGACGCTGCAGGAGACGACCGGCGACCGTCGCGAGATTTCCGGGCAGCTCGCCTTCCCACGCCATTTCGCGACCCGTTAGCACGAGCATGTGAGCCGCTTCCGCAATTCCAGCCACGCTGTCTGCGAGATCTCAAACAACTGGGGCTCTTCACGCGCCGGTCGCGCGGCACAGGACGTGCTCCCTTTTGCGGCCTGCGGCGCAAGGCGCACTTTCGCGGCGCAGTTGAGGAGGATCCATGTCACGTTCACTCACTCGAGTCGCCCTGATCGGGGTGCTGATGTGTATGGTTGGCGCCGTATCGTTCGCGCAAACGACGTCATCCACGTTAACGGAGAACAAGAAGTTTGAGGTGGTCTCGGTGGACGGGAACACGCTCGTCGTCAAGCTACCGGAAGGCACACGGGAGATCTCCGTCCCCGATGACTTCAAGTTCGTCGTCGATGGCCAGCCGATGACCGTCAAGGAGCTGAAGCCCGGGATGTCAGGAATGGCGACGATCACCACCCGCACGAAGTCCACCCCAGTCACGGTGACCGAGGTCAAGAACGGTGAAGTCGTCCTGGCGCAGGGGGGGAGCATCTACGTTCGAACACCGGACGGTCAGGTGAAGGCCTTCACCCAGAGCGACGTTGACAAGCGCGGGATAAAGATTGTGCGCGACGGAAAGCCGGCGCAGGTGAGCGACTTTCATCAAGGGGATACGCTCTCGGCCACCATCATCACGACCAAGCCACCGCAGGTGGTGACTGATAAGGAAGTGCAAGCGACCCTCGCCAAGAAGGCGGCGCCACCGGCTGCCGCAGCGACGCCCTCGCCGGCAGCGGCGCCGAGTCCAGCACCACCGAGCGCTCCGCCAGCTGCTGCCGCGCGGCCGGAACCAGCGGGGCAGGAAGCACGAGCGCTGCCGAAGACAGCGGGCTCGCAGCCGTTGATTGCCTTGATCGGCGTGTCATCGCTGCTGCTCGGCCTCACGCTCACAATCCGTCGCCGGCTGACGCACTGACGGATTCGTGTCTGTCACCAAAGACCGCGCGCCGGGCGCGCGGTCTCGTGCGGTCTCGAAGCTGCTGGAGGCCGTCGCCTGGACCGCGGGGATGGTGTGCCTTGCCTACGTCGGCGTGCGGCATGTTGACAGCGTGAACAGCAACCGTGAGTCGATCCGCAGGTTCACGGAGCTCACGACGGCCGAACATCGTCGTGGCGGATCTGTCGACGTATCGCTCTGGTCCCAAGCGCGGATCGCCGCGTGGCAGAGCACACGGGATCAGACGGGGCCAACGCCGCTCGCGATATTGCGCATTCCCCGTATCCACCTCGAAGTGCCCGTGCTCACAGGCACCGACGAACTCACGCTCAATCGAGCCGTGGGCCACATTGAAGACACCGCCCTGCCAGGCGCCGACGGAAACGCCGGCATCGCCGGACATCGCGACGGGTTCTTTCGTGGCTTGATGAACCTCGTCGCCGGAGATGCGATTCAGCTCGAATCACTTGACGGGACCGACGACTACCGGATCGAGCGCACGTGGATCGTCAGTCCTGATGACGTCTCCGTGCTCGACCCGACACCCGAGCGCTCGTTGACGCTCGTCACCTGCTATCCGTTCTATTTCGTCGGTCCGTCGCCACAGCGGTACATCGTCCGTGCGGTCCGCGTTGACACGTGGCGCGACGCGCGTGCTGCGCATCGTCTGCTTGGTCCGCCGGCGATCACAGCAAACAAGTGATCGAGTCGCGACCATCGACTGAACAATGGCTGCGGGCTCACCACTTGCCGTGGCCACACGCACCGTTCGCGGCTGGTTTCTCCCGTGCCGATCGCAGAGAGCCAATTCCTCAATCAGATTGCTTCGCTGCGAACTTCTGCGCCGTGGCACGGAGGGTGCGCCAGTCATCGGCGACTCGCGGTCACACAGATCGGCTCGCGACGCCCCGGTCGTCCGATGCGAGGGGCCGACGATCGTCGGCCTCTGGTTCAGCATCCCGCGCCGGCCCTCACGGCCGGCGGCCATCACCTCTGAACCGGTGCCATCCTCTCAACACCTCCTCAACCAGTGTGTCCGCCACCTGACGAAGACGCGGCTCGAGCGCGGCTAGCGACGCAAGCGACTCACGCCGGACACTGCTGTCGACACTCCCATCGAATCGTTGAACACTGCCGGAGCCGAGTTGCAGACCGGAGTCGTAGACGATGTCCGACAGTTCGTCGACCGTACGAAATTCATCGATCGCGATCTCGTGGTACGAGGGTTCCCAGCTATGGATCCACCAGTTCCGCAGGTGCTCTCCCTGCATCGTCATTTCACGAACCGCCACTTCAGGACCGGCAGCGAGGATGTCGTATTTGAGTCGGCCCAACTGATGGCTGCCGGCGATGATCCGAAACGTGGGTTGCTTCTGTGGAACCTCGAGACAGTTCAGGCCGTCGAGCGCGCGGACCGCCTTCGCCTCGAGCACGACATCGTCGGCCGGATCGCTCGAAGCGCCTCTGACCCGTATCAGCACTTTCCTGCTGGATGCGCTGCCGACGCCAAGGCGCAGCCAACCGGCACGAACGACCTCGAAGTAGTCGGCGGGGAACTCGGGCCGTTCGCGTCGGACAATATTCGCGAACTCCCCAATCCCAGCGATGACTGCGGGCATCGTCTCGTCCGCCCGCGACATCAGGCCGTCGGCCGAGTGAAGAAACGCCTCATAGGACATCGGCGGGTTCTCACTCAGCAGCCGTTGGACGATGACTGGCTGCGATGGGCTCTCGAGGGGCGCTGACAGTCCGCGGCGGTATCCGGTAAAGAATCGATCGATCAGACGATCGCGCTCGCCACTCCAGCCACGTTGTTGCGTCACCAGTTCGATCGAGCCCAGGAATCTGACAATGTCAACCAGCGCGGGGCCGCGCGTCGAGTCGTCGAAGTCGTCGAGGCCCCACGCACGATTGGTCAGGGCGTACTGTTCGACGTGTGCGTCACCGTGCAGTTGAACCGTTGGCAGGTGCGGGATGTCCCGACCGAACACCTCGCACACCCGCGCCGTCCACTCGTGATTGATGAATCGGAAGTAGTCGTGCGGCGTGGCCCGCATCCGTTCGAGCAACTCTGGTGACACCGCGGCCAGCACGTGTGACTCTGGCCTGAGTTCCGGGGCGCCGCACGCGACGGCACTGACCAGGATCCACACGAACGAGAGCACCAGCACAGGACCCACGACATGCCGTGAGCCGCGCATCTCGCCACGGCGCTTATGCGAGCACATTGCTAGTTGCACCCAACAAGGCACGTTAGATGCCACGCTGCAGCCGTTGCTGCGAACGGTCGGCATGCGCGACCTGCGCAATGACTCAGTGTGCGATGAGGATGGGCGGCGCAGGGTACTCGTTCGGACACCGGACTGGAACGATTTCGTGCAACTGGCCTTCAGTGAGATCCGCCACTGCGGCGCCGGCAATCTCGAGGTGGCGCGAAGGCTGCGCGCCCTGCTCGAGACGCTGATGGAGGTCCTGCCGGAATCACGTGTCCCGGCACTGCGCCGGGAATGGCAGCTGCTCGATCGCTCGGTGCAACGGCTGTTTCCGTTTCCAGAAGACCGGGCGCTGGCCCGCACTCCCGATCGGCAGGGCCGAGGAGCGTCGGAGCACGAGGCTCACGCTGTTACTTCTTCGCACGCGTCGGGTACTTAGCGAACATCTCCGCCACGACATCGTCGATCGTGGCTTTGATCTTGTCGGGCGCAAGGTCGATCGGCTTGTCCATGCGCGCGCGGTAGACTTCCTTCCCGCTTCCTGTTTCGCGCAACAACACCACCAGCGTGCCCACCGGGTAGGTGGGGAGATTGGTGGCCGGCGCGTCGGCATGGGTGTCGGTGTCGGTCCGCCGCTGCGCTCCGTATCGCAGCTGGAGGTCGGTCGGACCCGACGCACGTTTCTCCAGGCCAAGCCCTTTCAGCTCGCGATCGACGGCGTCGACAATCTGCTGGTGTACGGCCTTGTCCATCGCTGGATAGCCCGCGGCATCCCACGTGTAGCTCTTGAACGCGCTGAAGTCAGTCTTGCGATCCGCCGTCACCGTGATCCCGTATTTCTGCTTCTGCGCAGCGGCGGCAACAACGGCGAGCACGACTGCCAGACACACGATCGAGGCCTGTTTCATGACCATCCTCACTGGTTCTCGTACGAATCCTTAGCCAGCAGCAACGCAAGGGAGATACCAGACGCGTCGGGCACCGAGTTGCGTTCAGTGGACCCCGTGCACGTCCATGACACACGGGACGGTGGAGACGCCTACGGCATACCGGAGTCCGGGTGTGCTGTTTTGCCCTCCAACGCTCGCGAATGACGTGAGAGTTCCTTGTCGCGCGCGTCGGCATTGAACGTGCTCGATGGCGGGTAGCAGTGGATCGACGCGCTCACTCTCAACGGGCACTTCGGCATCGCCTCCTCGTCGGTGCCGCGGTCTGCCTCTGGGTCGGCGTCACGGCGACCTCTCTCGTGAACGCCGAGCCGCCACGTCCACAGCAACCGGCGGCAACAGCGGCATCAACTGCACAACCTCCTGCGCCGTTGCCGCCGGGGTACGCCGGATCCGACACCTGCGCGATCTGCCACGCCGACTACGCCACAAATCTCGAGCGCACGCGCCACGGGCAGGCTGCACATCCGCGATCACCTGCAGCGGCGCAGGGATGCGAGACCTGTCATGGACCTGGCCAGGCGCACGTGGACGATGAGTCGAAAGGCCACATCAAGCGATTCACCGGCGTGGCGTCGGCCGTGGTCAATGAGACGTGCCTCACCTGCCACAACCGCAGCAACCACGCGGGGTGGGAAGGCAGCGTGCACGAAGCCCGGAATCTCGCCTGCACGACGTGTCATAGCGTTCATAACCCGCAGTCGCCGGAGCGTCAACTGGTGAAGGCGACCGAAACGCAAGTGTGCGCCACCTGTCATCGACTGCAGGTCGTCAAGACCGAGCGGGCTGTCGCCCACATGCCGGTGCGCGAAGGCAAGATGACATGCTCGTCGTGCCACAACCCGCACGGTTCGATTAGTAACGTCAAGAACCTGAAGATCGGCAGCTCCGTGAACGAGACCTGCACGAGCTGTCATGCCGAGATGCGCGGACCGATGCTTTTCGAGCACGCACCGGTGCGCGAGAACTGCACGACCTGCCACGATCCGCATGGGTCGTCGAACGATCGCATGCTGAATGTGCGTCTGCCGTTCCTGTGTCAGCGCTGTCATGTCGCGACGCGGCATCCCTCGTCCGTGTACGACAACGCGGCGATTACCACGAACAAGAGCAATCGCATGTTCGGCAGATCGTGCGTGAACTGTCACGCAAACATCCACGGCTCCAACCACCCGTCGGGTCAGTTCTTCATGCGCTAGACGAGCCGACGTATGCAACGACTGCTCTTCGCGAGCCTGTGCGGTGTGATGATTGTGGTTGGCGCCACGCGCGCGCACGCACAAGCCACCGGTGCGCAAGCGCCGGCCACCGGTGCGCAAGCTCCGGCCACCGCTGCCCCCGCGCAGCCGCCGGCCCCGGGCCCGCAACCACCCGCGCTGACCGGACCGCTCGCCGATGACTCGACGAGCCTGTTCGCTCCGCGCTGGAACATGTTCCAGCTCTCGGGCCGCCTCGCCAGCGTCGAAGGTGACCCGGCGCGCTGGCAACGATACGAGGACCTGCGCGACGGCCTGCTGTTCACGACCGGACGGCTGCTGCGCGAGCGGCCGGGATGGGCTGCTGCGCTCACCGCCGACAATCTCGGCTGGCGCGATCAGCGATACTCGGGCAGCTTCGAACGAATCGGTCGCTTTAGCGTGAGCGGACTGTGGGATCAGATTCCGCAGTTCTACAGCGTGGACACCCGCACGCCATTCACTTCGGTGGGCGAAGCCGTGCTCGTGCTGGATGATTCGGCGCAGCGGGCGGCGAACCTCAACGCCTATCCGCCCCTTGCTCCCCAATTCGATCTGCGCGAGCGACGCGACATCGGCACCGTCCTCTTCACCGCGATGCCTTCGACTCGCGTTGACGTCACCGGCCACTTCACCACCACGAAGCACTCCGGCGAGCTGCCGTGGGGGGCCGATTTCGGCTTCGGCAATGACAACGAGGTGGCACTGCCCTACCGGTCGCGCACCAACGACGTCGAGTTGGGTGCGCAGTGGACGAACACGCGGGCCATGATTCGTGGCGCCTACAACGGATCGTGGTTCAACAACCTCGATGACACGCTGGTCTGGGACAACCCGCTGGTGCTCAACGACAGCACGACGGCGCCCGGGCGCGGACGTACCGCGCTATGGCCGTCCAACTCAATGCAGACGATGAGCACCGCCGGATACGTGAAGCTCGCGCGGCGCACGCAGGTGACTGGATCGCTGGCCTATGGATGGTGGAACAACGACGAGCCGCTGTTACCGTTCACGATCAACAGCGCGCTGACGCAGCTGACATTGCCGCGCACCAGCGCCGAAGCCGCCGCTCACACGATCGCGACGAACCTGAACTTCGTCTCGCGTCCGCAGAACGATTGGCGGTTCAGCGCCCGGTTCCGTCGCTACGATTACAACAACGAGACGCCCGAGACGCCGATCCCGCAATTCATCAATTACGACACCTCGATCGCCACCAGCCCGACCGGCGGTCCGGAACTGTTCGCGCACAATCGCAATACATTCGACGCCGACGCCACCTGGAGCGGCCTCGGGCCGCTGGCGCTTACAGTCGGATACACCAACAATCACAACGGCTACGACTTCCGCACCTTCGAATCGAGCAACGAGCATGTGCTGCAGCTCAAAGCCGACGCCGTCGGCTCACAATGGGTGACTTTCCGCGCGAACTACGAATACGGGAAGCGCACGGGATCAGGGCTCGATGAAGCGTCGCTGATTGACATCGGTGAGCAGCCGCAGCTGCGTCACTACGACCTGGCCAACCGCACGCGCAATCGCTTCGTCGGTCAGGTTGACATCGTCCCCACCGAGGCGCTGACCGTCAGCCTGAGTGGCGGTGTCGGGAATGACGACTTCGAGGAGAGCTACTTCGGCCTGCAGGAGGCCGCCTTCCGCAACGTCTCGGTCGGGGTGGATTATCAGTTCCCGCGCGGCCTGGTCTTTGGCACGACGTACAACTACGAACGCTATTCAGGTCTTCAGCGGTCGCGATCGGCAAATCCGGGTGAACAGGAAGTTGACCCGAACCGGGACTGGACCGCTGATTCACTTGAGACGGTGCACTACGTGTCGGTCTATGTGCAGCCGCCCCGCATCGGCCGCAATACCGAGGCCCGTCTCTCCTACGACTACTCGTACGCGCGCGGCAATTTCGTGTACGGGGTCGGTCCGGCCCTCCCGCCGCCGTCGCAACTGCCGCGGACGTTCAACAAGCTGCAGGACCTTCGGGTGGACGTGCGTCATCGCCTCAACGGACGCCTCGCCGCAACGGTGTCGTACGTGTACGAGCCGTATCGGATCTTCGACTTCGCCTTCGACCCGAGCGTCATCAACAGCATCGTGCAGCCAAGCTCGCTGGTGCTCGGCTACACCTACCGCCCCTACACAACGCACTCAGCGGTCTTCGGTCTCTTGTATCACTGGTGAGGCCTTCACAACTCGCGCAGGCCAGGGCGGACCGCCTGCCTTCGGCTTCGCTCAGGCCAGGAAAGGGGCCTCACTGCGAGGCCGGCTGTTCAACCTGCGTGTGGCAGTACTCGCAGTCTGCGCTGATGCTGGTCCCGTCGGATGCCGTGTGACCGCCGTCGTGACAGCGGAAGCAGCCGCTCGACGTGATGTGCCCGATGTTGTCCGGATAGACGCCGAAGGTCACTTTCATCGACGGGAACACGTTGTGCCGGTAGATGTTCTGCAGGCTGGTAATCGAGCGGGCGAGCTCACGCTCGTCGAACGCACCACGCCCGGTGTAGAAGGCGCGCAGTCCCTTGGCGATCTCCGGAAAGGCCCCCTCCTGTGACGGGTACTCCGCTTTCACAAGCCGCACGCTCTCTCGTCGGACGAACGGCAGGCGCCGGCTGATACCACCGGACGCCAGAGCCGCATCGACGGCTTGCTCGGCGGATGTCGCGATCCGGTGCGCCGCCATGTTGTGGCAGTCGATGCAGTCCATCACGCGTTTTTGCCCGCCCCCGATCTGCTGGTCGGTGGTTCCTTCCGTCTTGTATTCCTTGACGCGTCCGCTCTTGTCGGTCAATCGCACATACGGGATCGTCTGTCGCTCGACGTCCGTGTAGACGAACTCGATCGTGACGTCCGGATTCGCGTGCCAGTGGATGGCGCGTCCTGTCGATGTCGGCCGGCCCGGGCCACCGACGAGCATCCGGAGCCCTGTCACCGTCTCGCTATTCGTTTCGTCGTCGGCGAACTCGCGCTTGAGGCTCAGCACTTCACCGGAATCGTGACCGGGCCAATGGCACTGTCCGCACGTCTCGAGAGCAGGACGCATGTCGGCGACAGGCGGAATCGGCTTGGGGATCTGATTCGTGACGACGTGATAGAGCTGGCGAACGCCGGCGAGCTTGTAATGAATCAGCGCTGCCGCCCCTTCGCCAATGTGACACTCGGTGCAGGCGACCTGCGCGTGCGGCGTGGACTGCCACGCCGTGAACTGCGGATGCATCGGCAGATGACACGTCTGCCCGCAAAAGGACGGTGACTCCATGGCGCGCATGCCGCCAACAGCAGCGACAGAAATGATCGCCAGGTTGGCGACGGTGAGCACCGTCATCGCCAGCGCGACACGCCGGTTTGCGGGGATCCGGAGATCGAGCACCGGCCAGTCGTACGAATGTGTGGGGTTGCGCCGCCGTCGTCGCGCATCGAGCCAATGGCCGAGAGGAATGAGCAAAAGCCCGAGCACGAAGAAGGTTGGGATGACGAGGTAGACGATGAGTCCGCCGTACGGATTCCGGATGAGTCCCAGGAGTTCAACCGCGATGGCGGCGAGGAACAGCACCGCGCTGATCGTCGTCAGCAGCACGCCGGCGATGACGACCGGGTGGCTGGCGAACGCTGAACGGCTCGACATCTGACCTCGCTACTTCAGGCTCTGCATGTAGGCGACCAGGGCATCGACATCGGCCGGTGTCAGCTTCGCGTTCTTCGGCATCGGCGGCTTCTTCTGCGAGTTGGCTTTCTTCGCCATCGCCACGGGATCGGTTATCCAGGCATGGATGTCGTCGGACGACAGCTTCGCGCCGACGCCGTCCAGCGGATTCGTCTTGCTGCCCTTCCCGGCGACCGAGTGGCACACGGCGCACTTCTGCGCGTTATACACATCCTGGCCTTTCTTGACGAGGGCGGCGTCCTGTGCCTCGGCCGCATTCGCCATTGCGAACGATGCGCAGATGACGAGCGCGGCGCCAAGCAGGGATGAAAGTCTCGAGCGATGCATGTCGGGCCTCCACTTCCTGTAAGTGCAACCGGAGTACCGCGCGACCGGGCGAACAAACCGAACGGCCTACGCCGCATCGCAGACACTCGCACTCTCCGAAATCTTAGAGCGCCTCCGAAATCGCGGAGTCGCTCACGAGATATAACGGCAGAGCTCGTCGCCGCTCGCCATGGGAACGAGCAGAAACGTGTTCACGCCACTCCCGGCAGCGCTGGCACTACGCGTGCACAAGCGCCCGAGACCAGAGGGAGAGACTGTGCGCACCATCACCAACCCCACGGGGCAGTCAACTATTCAGCCTCACTGCGTGGCCGCGGCTTTGATGCTTGCGGGCATCCTCACGAGCGCGTGCCAGGGCGAGCAGACCAAGGCGGCGACACCATCTCCGCAAGTAGTCGTCGCGAACGTCGAGCGTCGCGACGTACCCGTCGTCATTGAGCTGGTCGGCCAGACCAAGGGCGCACAGGACGTCGAGATCCGCGCGCGCATCGAAGGGTTCCTGGACGACGTCGCATTCCAGGAAGGCACGCTCGTCAAAAAGGGACAACTTCTCTACCGTATCGATCCGAAACCGCTTCAGGCGTCGCTCGCCAACGCCAAAGCCGATCTGGCGACGTGGCAGGCGCGACACGTCAAGACTCAGAACGACGTGAAGCGGCTTCAGCCACTGGCAGCGAAACAGGCCGTCAGCCAGCAGGAGCTGGACGATGCCGTGGCGTCGCAAGAGGCGGCGCAGGCCCAGGTGCAGGCGCAGAACGCTTCTGTAGACAAAGCCGAACTCGACCTGGGTTATACGGCGGTGAGCTCGCCAATCACTGGACTCGTCGGTACCACGTTGGTCCGGTCCGGGGCTCTTGTCGGCCGCGGAGAAAGCACGCTGCTGACAACGGTGTCGCAAGTGGACCCGATTCTCTTCACCGCCGGCATCAGCGAAGCAGAGTATCTACGCCTGTCGCGACGCGCCGACGAGCTTCGACGGCAGCGCGGTGGAAAACCGGTGGAGGTCGAACTGCTGCTCGCCGACGGCACCGTGCACCCCGACAAGGGGCGGCTCGACGCGATCGAGCGAGCGGTGGACACGACGACGGGAACACTGTCCCTTCAGTTCCGGTTCGCAAATCCTGGCGGGCTGATTCGGCCTGGTCAGTACGGGCGCGTGCGCTTCGTCCTCGAAACGAAGCAGGATGCCATGCTCGTGCCGCAACGAGCAGTCCAGGAGCTGCAAAGCCTCTACAACGTCACGGTTGTCGGACCCGACAACAAGCTCGCGGTCAAGACCGTGACTGTCGGCCCGCGCGTCGGATCGCTGTGGGTCGTTGAAAAAGGACTCGAGCCAGGAGACCGGGTAGTCGTTGAAGGCGCGCAGCGGCTGAAGCCCGGCACCGTCGTCACCACCAAGGACGCGCCACCCGCGGAAGCCGGCAGCGGCAGCGCCGAACCACTCCCCGCCGCAGAGCACAAGTAACCCATGGCTCGTTTCTTCATCAACCGACCCGTCGTCGCAATGGTGCTGTCGATCGTGATGGTCATGCTTGGCACCGTCGCGATGCTGGGCCTCCCCATCGCGCAGTACCCCGAAGTCGTTCCCCCCATGGTGCAGGTCACCACCACATTCGTGGGTGCCGGCGCGACTGACGTCGAGACCGCCGTCGCGACACCGCTCGAACAGAAGATCAACGGTGTCGAGAACATGATCTACATGAAGTCCACCAACGCCAACGATGGCACGTTGACGTTGAAGGTGTCCTTCGACGTCGGCACCAACCTCGACATGGCGAACGTGCTGACGCAGAACCGCGTGTCGGAGGCGACGCCGCAATTGCCGCAGTCGGTCAAGAACTACGGGGTATCGGTCAAGAAGGCGCTGGCCTTTCCGCTGCTGGTGATCTCGATCAAGTCTCCGAACGGCACCTACGACAGCAACTTCCTGTCGAACTACGCCACCATCAACATCAACGACAACATCGCCCGCATCAGAGGTGTTGGCCAGATCAATCTGTTCGGCGGCAGCGACTATGCGATGCGCGTCTGGCTCCGTCCGGATCGCATCGCCAATCTCGCCGTCACCGTTCCCGACATCGTCAACGCGATCAATCAGCAGAACCAGCTGAGCCCGGCCGGCCAGATCGGTGGGCCACCGGCGAGAGCCGGGACGGAGTTCACCTACGCCGTCCGGACGCAAGGCCGGTTGCTGGACGAAGGGCAGTTCGGCGACATCATCGTCCGATCGAATCCGGATGGATCCCAGGTTCTGCTGAAGGACGTCGCGCGTCTCGAGCTCGGCACGCAGTTGTACAACGCCATCGGACGGCACGACGGAAAGCCGTCGGCCGTGATCGCGGTGTTCCAGATTCCGGGCACCAACGCGCTCGCGGTCGCCGACGAGATCAAGCAGACGATGGAGGACCTGAAGTCGCGCTTCCCGGCGGATCTGGACTACACCGTCTCGCTCGACACGACACTGCCGGTCACGGAAGGCATCACCGAGATCCTGCACACGCTGGCTGAAGCCGTCATCCTGGTGATCATCGTCGTGTTCGTGTTCCTGCAGAACTGGCGCGCGACGCTGATCCCGCTGCTGACGGTACCGGTCTCGCTGATCGGCGCGTTCATGTTCTTCCCGCTGCTCGGCTTCTCCATCAACGTGCTCTCGCTCCTCGGCCTCGTGCTCGCGATCGGCATCGTCGTGGACGACGCGATCGTCGTGGTGGAAGCGGTGATGCATCACATCGAGCATGGCATGGCGCCGAAAGAAGCCACGATCAAGGCGATGGAAGAAGTGTCTGGGCCGGTCATCGCCATTGCGTTGATCCTCAGCGCGGTATTCATCCCGGTCGGCTTCATGGGTGGGATCACGGGGGCGCTGTATCAGCAGTTCGCGATCACCATCGCGATTTCGGTGCTGCTGTCGGCGGTCAACGCACTGACGCTGTCGCCAGCCCTGGCCGCGTTGCTGTTGAAGCCATCCACCGGCAAGCGGTCACTGCTCACGCCGTTCTATAACGGGTTCAATCGGATCTTTGGCTCGATCACGAACGGCTACATCAGCTTCACGACAATTCTGGTGCGGAAGTTCGTCGTCGGCCTGGTGCTGATCGGCGGCCTGGTGTGGCTGACGATGGGGCTCGTTCAGCGCATTCCCGCAGGATTCGTACCGGAGGAGGATCAGGGATACATCCTCGTCAACGCGTTGCTGCCCGATGCGGCGTCACTCGAACGAACCGACGCCGTCATGAAGAAGGCGGAGGCGGTACTCGCCGCGAATCATGCGGTGGAGGGCTACAACACGATCAGCGGGTTCAGCCTGCTGACCGGCGCGTACTCGTCGAACATCGGCTTCTTTTTCGTGGCACTGAAGCCCTGGCACGATCGGCACAGCGCCGAGGAACAAGCGCCTGGTGTCATCGCCGCGCTCAATCGTGCGTTCGCCAGTCAGATCCCCGAGGCCGCTGTCGTCGCGTTCGGTCCGCCGGCCATTCCTGGCCTGGGCACTGGCGCGGGTTTCACGATGCAGCTCCAGGATCGCGTTGGACGCGATCCAGGCTACCTCGCCGCGCAGACGCAGCGATTCATGCAGGCGGCCAGTCAGCGGCCGGAGATCGGGCGGGTCTCAACGCTCTACCGTGCCACGGTGCCGCAGATTTACGCCGACATCGATCGTTCGAAGGTCCTCAAGTCAGGCGTGCCATTGCAGGACGTCAACACCACGCTCGGCGCACTGCTCGGCAGCACCTACGTGAACGACTTCAACCGGTTCGGCCGCGTCTACAAGGTGTACGTCCAGGCAGAACCGGAATATCGGACCGATCCCAAGCAGTTCGGCCTCTTCTTCGTGCGCGGTAACAAGCAGGGGATGGTGCCGCTCGACACGCTGGTTCGAGCAGCACCCACGGACGGACCCGAGTTCACCAATCGATTCAATCTCTATCGCACGGCAGAAGTCACCGGCGTGCCCGCGCCCGGGTACAGCTCGGCACAGGCACTTGACGCACTCGAGAGCGTCGCCCGCGAGACGCTGCCTCCGGAGATGGGCTATGACTGGGCTGACATGTCATTCCAGGAGAAGCGCGCCCCCAATCCCCTCATCGTCTTCGGGCTCGCGATCTTCCTGGTGTTCCTGGTGCTGGCGGCGCAGTACGAGAGCTGGGGCTTGCCATTCAGCGTGTTGCTCGGCACGCCGTTCGCCGCGTTCGGTGCGTACTTCGGACTCTGGGTGGCGCGCCAGTACTCTGAGAGCTATGTGAACAATGTGTTCGCGCAGATCGGGCTGATCATGCTGATCGGGCTCGCGGCGAAGAACGCGATCCTGATCGTGGAGTTCGCCAAGATGCTGCGCGAGCAGGGAAAGGATCCGGTCACCGCCGCACTCGAGGGCGCCCGTCTGAGGTTCCGGCCCATTCTGATGACGGCGTTCGCGTTCATCCTCGGCGTGGTGCCGCTGTTGATTGCCAGCGGTGCCGGCGCCGAAGGCCGGAAGGTGATGGGCATGGCGGTGTTCTCCGGCATGCTCATCGCCACCTTCCTCGGTGTCTTCCTGATTCCGGTGTTGTACGTGACCGTCGAGAAAATCATCGGAGGAGGGCGGGCCGTCGCAGAAGGGACGCCGCACGCCCACCCGACGATGGCTCCGGGAGCGCATCCGTGACGCAGCTCGCGGTGCGTGTCGGCGCGGTCGTGTCTGCGGCTGTCTCCAGCGTGCTCGTTGCCGGCTGCCTCACCGGGCCCAACTATGCACGTCCCGAGATGGTGCCGCCGCCCGCGTTCAGAGATGCCGGTGACCAACAGGCACGCGAGTCGCTGGCTGACATCCCGTGGTGGCAGGTCTTCCAGGACGAAGCGCTGCAGGCCCTGGTTCGTGACGCCATTGCGTACAACTACGATCTGCGCGTCGCGGTCGCACGGGTACAGGAAGCACGAGCCCTGGCGCGCGTCGCGAGATCGTTTCTCTATCCGGATATCGGCGTCGGCGTGTCGTCGTCGGTGAACCAGGCATCCCGTAGTTCACAGCCGCCGCTCGTCACCGAAGACGAAGGCGATCGCGTCTTCCCGAACACCGCTATCAACGCGACGATGTCGTGGGAGCTGGATCTGTTCGGCCGCATCCGACGCGAAAGCGAAGCCGCCTTCGCGCGGTACCTGGCGTCCGAGGAAGGCCGGCGCGCGGTGCTCATCACGCTGGTGAGCGACGTCGCGACGTCGTACTTCCAGCTGCGGGAGCTCGACCTGCAGCGCGAGGTCGCCTTGCGCACGTTGACGCTCAACGAGCAGACCGTCGAGTACTACAGGACCCGTCTCGCCGGTGGCGTGTCTAACCGGCTCGAATTGGATTCGGCTGTCGCCAACCGCTCGCTGACCGCCGCGTCGGTGCCCGACATCGAGCGACAAGTCGCGATCCTCGAAAACGCGATTAGCGTGCTCGTCGGACGTGCCCCTGGGGCAGTCGGCCGCGGACGGACGCTGGAAGAACAAGCGTTGCCGCCAAATATTCCGGTCGGTGTTCCGGCCACACTTCTCGAGCGGCGACCGGACGTCCTCGAGGCCGAGCAACTGCTTGTCGCCGCGAATGCCGACATCGGCGCCGCCAAAGCGCTGTTCTATCCGACCATCAGCCTGACCGGGTCGGTCGGTACGGTGAGCAGCGATTTATCCGATCTGCTCAAAGGTGATTCGGTCATCTGGTCGCTCGGTGCCAATCTGTTTCAGCCACTGTTCAATGCCGGCCGCATCCGCGGCAACTACGACGCGGCGCGCGCGCGATTCGAGCAGGCGCTCGCCGAATACCAGCAGACGGCGATCAGTGCGTATCGTGAGGTCTCCGACTCACTGATCGCGATTCAGAAGCTGGCGGCGGTACGTGTCGAACAGCAAGCCGGCGTCCTCGCCTTACGAGACGCCGCACAACTGTCTCGCGAACGCTATGACATCGGGCTGTCGTCGTATCTCGAGATTCTGATTGCCGACCAGCAGCTGTTCGAGCGCGAGCTCGACCTGGCGCGCACACGCGGTGACGAAATGCGGGCGCTCGCCCAGTTGTATCGCGCGCTCGGTGGCGGCTGGCAGCCAGAGCCGCCCACGGCACCGCCACCCCCGCCGCCAACCGCGCCGTAAGGACCGCCGTTCGGCGGCCCAACCGTCAGGATGCCTCGGCGTCGGCGTGATACCGCTCCTCCACAAACCGTCGCGCGTGGAGTGACTTCTGATCGTCGTAGGCGTGCTTCTTCGATCGGCCCGGCAGCTTGACCTTGTCGTGGTGAAGCTGTTTGTACGGGATCTGCGCGAGGATGTGGGCGATCGCGTTCAGCCGCGCCGTGCGCTTGTCATCCGACCGCAAAATAAACCAGGGCGCGACCTCGGTATCGGTCGCCTCCAGCATGCGATCGCGGGCCCGCGAATAGTCGTACCACCGGGTCCGTGATGGCAGGTCCATCGGGCTCAGCTTCCACTGCCGCAACGGGTCTTTGATCCGCGCCTCGAAGCGCCGCTGCTGTTCGCCATTGCTCACCTCGAGCCACAGCTTGATCAGCATTGTTCCCCCCTCGATCATGAAGCGCTCGACCACCGGACACAGATCGAGGAAGCGCTTGTACTGCTTGTCGGTACAGAATCCCATCACGTGCTCGACGCCGGCACGGTTGTACCAGCTACGATCGAAGATGACGATCTCGCCGGCCGCTGGAAAATGCTCCATGTACCGCTGGAAGTAGATTTGCGACTTCTGCCGATCGGAGGGCGCAGGCAAGGCGACCGTTCTGAACACCCTTGGGCTAACACGTTCGGTCATCGCTTTGATCGTCCCCCCCTTGCCTGCGCCGTCGCGGCCTTCCAGCACGATCACGACGCGCAGCTGCTTTTCCTTAATCCACTGCTGCAGATAACACAACTCGACTTGCAGCTTGTTCATCTCTTTTTCATATTCTGACCGCTTCATCTCGTCACCCCTCAGCGGCCCCTCTCCACGAAATCGCGGAGGAGGTCCGGAATTCCGGAGCCCGTCCACATGGGCGCACGCGGCGTACACCCCACGCGATGGGCTCTTTCGGTAAAACGTGAGTCATCCCGGCATCCTGGTTGGCGCCGGTGCGTGGCACTCACAGTGCAAATACCTTGCACGTGCTGGCATTGAGCATGGCGGAACCGGAGGCCCACGGCCTTTCGCAGAGTGCGGTCGAGATTGGGCGCGTGTTCGGGCTTCCGATCACCAACTCGATGCTGGTGACATGGATCGTCGCCGCCGGATTGATCGTGTTCGCACGTTTGGCGACGCGGCGGATGGGCGAGGTGCCCGGCGGTAAGCAGAACTTTCTCGAGTGGCTCGTCGAAAGCCTCTACAACTTTCTCGAAGACATCCTCGGCCGCCGGCTCGTGACCAGAACCTTCTGGTTCTTTGGCAGCGTGTTCATCTTCATCCTCGCGGCAAACTGGATCGGCCTTGTCCCCGGCTTCGGCTCGATCGGATGGGGCCACGACACGTCAGACGGCTTCGTACTCGAACAGCCGCTGCTGCGCGGGGCGAATGCCGACGTGAACATGACGCTGGCGATGGCACTGGTGTTCTTCGCCTGCTGGATTGTGTGGGGTCTTCGCGAACAGGGTCCGATCGGATTCGCGAAAGAGCTGTTCGCGCCGAAGGGCGAGAGCTCCGGCGCCTTGCGGGTGCTGCTCGTCGTGGTGTTCTTCGCGGCAGGCCTGCTCGAAGTGGTCTCGATTCTCTTTCGACCGATCTCGCTCAGCTTCCGGCTCTACGGCAACATCTTCGCGGGCGAGAACATGCTGGAGACCGTCGCCGCGATTCCCGCTATCGGGTGGCTGGTGCAGGTTCCCTTTTATTTTCTGGAATTGCTCGTGGGCCTCGTTCAGGCGCTCGTCTTCACGTTGTTGACGGCGGTCTTCACGCTGCTCATCTGTCAGCAGCACGAAGAACACGCGGCGCCAGTGGCGGCGCACGGCTCGCATTGATTGGCGGTCCGGCTGAAGCCGGAGCACTACAGGTCCGAACTGACGCGGGACACTACAAAGGACGCGAACGATGACCGGCAGCATACATATCGGGTTAGCGGCTCTTGGCGCAGCGCTCGCCGTCGGCGTCATCGGGATGAAGTCGGCGGAGGCCGTCGGGCGCAATCCGGGTTCAGCGACGAAGGTGATGGTCCAGTCCATTCTCGCCATCGCTTTTGCCGAGGCGATCGTGTTCTACACGCTCTTCCTCGTGCAGCAGTAGCAGGACGATGCTGGCCTTGCTGCTGCAACCGCCGGAGGGTGCGGGTCAGATCGAGCGGATCGCCACCACGTTTGGCGTCGCATGGCCGCATCTGATCGCCCAGACGCTCAGCTTCACCATCGTCTGTGCGCTGCTGTACTGGCTGGCCTATCGGCCCATCCTCCAGATGCTCGAGCAGCGCCGTCAGCAGATCGCGGACGGCCTGGCGAATGCGGAACAGGTCCGCGCCGAGCTCGCCAAGACCGAGGCGCAGCGTCGCGAAGTCCTCGCCCAGGCACATGCCGAAGCCAAGGTGATCGTTCGTGAGGCGCGTGCCGCCTCGGCGCGAATCGATGCGCAGAGCACGCAACAGGCGAACGCGACGGCGCAGGACATTCTCGCCAAGGCCCACCAGGCCACCGAGCGAGAGCATGCGCTCATGCTCGGCGATCTCAAACGGGAGATCGGGCGGCTCGTCCTTCAGACCACCGCCCTCGTCACCGGGAAGGTGCTCACCCCAGACGATCAGCGTCGCCTCGCGGAGGAAAGCGTCCGAGAGCTCTCGGCGTGACGCCCGCGCATCCCTGGAGCTGACGATGCGAACGACAAAGCGGAATACGCGAGAAGCGCGGCGCCTGTATCGGATGTGCGTGGTTGACGGCTTACTCGACGAGTCACGTGCACGACTCGTCGTGCAGCGGGTGCTCGCCTCACAGCGCCACGACGGGATGGGCATTCTCGGCCACTTCCAGCGTCTGGTCAGGATCGATCGCGATCGGCACACGGCGCATGTGGAAAGCGCGGTGACGCTTCCAGAGGATCTGCGCGTCCGGCTCGCGGCCGACATCCTGCAATGGTTCGGTCGCGGCGTCGATGCGCAGTTCACAGAGAACCACAATCTCATAGCGGGTGTGCGAATACGCGTGGGCAGCAATGTTTACGACGGCAGCGTACGTGGCCGCCTCGCCGCGATCGAGGCGGCGTTGTAGAGGAACGATCCATGTCCAGCCTCGTGACCGAGATCGAATTACAGCTTGCCGGTGTCAAAGCCGGCGTCACCAGACAGAGCATCGGCACGATCCGCGAGATCGGGGACGGTGTGGCGCGCGTCGAGGGACTCGCCGACGTCATGGTCAACGAGATGCTCGATCTCGGACATGGCGTCACCGGTCTGGCGCTGAGTCTCGACGAGACCGAGGTCGGCGTGATCATCCTCGGTGACTACACGCGTCTCGAGGAAGGCGGCGAAGTCCGCGGCACGGGCAGACTCCTCGAGGTCCCTGTCGGCAAAGGGCTGCTCGGCCGCGTCGTGAACACGCTGGGCGAGCCGCTCGACAACAAGGGACCGATCGCCAGCGTTGGCGCGTATCCGGTCGAAAAACTCGCGCCGGGGGTCGTCCGCCGCAAGCCGGTCAGCGAGCCGGTGCAGACCGGCATCATGCCGATCGACGCGATGATTCCCATCGGCCGGGGCCAGCGTGAGCTCATCATCGGCGACCGCGCCACGGGGAAGACCGCGCTCTGCATCGACACCATCATCAGCCAGGCGCGTCTGAACAAAGCCGCAGAGATGTCGGCCGACACATCGTACCGGCCGCTCTACTCGGTGTATGTGGCGATCGGACAGAAGCAATCGACGATCGCCCGAATCGTGTCGGTGCTCGAGAAGGAAGGCGCCCTCCCCTACACGATCGTCCTCGCGTCGCCGGCGGCTGACTCGGCGACCAACCAGTATCTGGCGCCGTTTGCCGGCTGTGCGATGGGCGAATGGTTCATGGACAACGCGATGGATGCGCTGATCGTCTATGACGATCTCTCCAAGCACGCTGTCGCCTATCGCCAGATATCGCTCGTGCTGAAGCGGCCTTCAGGCCGCGAAGCGTATCCCGGCGACGTGTTCTACCTGCATAGCCGTTTGCTCGAACGCGCAGCACGTGTCGGGGAGAAGTATGGCAACGGCTCGCTCACGGCGCTGCCGATCATCGAGACGCAGGCCGGCGACGTGTCCGCGTATATCCCGACCAACGTGATTTCCATCACCGACGGTCAGATTTACCTGGAAACGGACCTGTTCTATCAGGGCGTTCGCCCGGCGATCTCAGTCGGTCTGTCGGTCTCCCGCGTCGGATCGGCGGCGCAGGTCAAGGCGATGAAACAGGTCGCCAGCCAGCTGAAAGGCGACCTCGCCCAGTTCCGCGAGTTGGCGGCGTTCGCGCAATTCGGATCCGAACTCGATCCAGCGTCGCAGGCCAAGATCGATCGCGGCAAGCGCATCGTCGAGATTTTCAAGCAGCCGCAGTACAGCCCGATTCAAGTTGAAGTGCAGGTCGCGGTGCTGTGGGCGGTCCAGCATGGCTACCTCGACGATGTTCCAGTGGCACGCGTGAAGGAATTCCAGACCGCGTTCACGGAGTTCCTCACCACGCGGAAGACCGCCCTGCTTGCGCGCATCGCTGCCGAGAGAACGATCAATGACGATCTCACGTCGGCATTGAAGGCGGCCGTCGGCGAATTCAAACAGGGCTGGAACTAGCCCCACGCGTATACCCGCCATGCCCAGCACTCGCGACCTCCGGCGACGCATCATCTCGATCCGCGGCACCGCGCAGATCACCAGAGCGATGCAGATGGTGGCGTCCTCGAAGATGCGCAAGGCGCAGGAAGCCGCCATCCTGGCCCGACCCTTTGCCAGGCTGCTCTACGAGATCCAGCGCAAGGTCACGACACGGCCGGTGGACTTCCAGGATCCGTTGATGGAGGTCCGCGATGTCCAGAGGCGGGCCGTCATTCTGGTCGCTGCCGACAAAGGCCTCTGCGGAGCGCTGAACACGAATGTGCTCCGGCTGGCCAGCGAGTTCGATCCCGCAACGACGGTGTTCATCACCGCCGGACGCAAGGCGGCGCAGTTCGTCGCGGTCACTCGCCGCAAGCTCGTCGCGGAATTCGCCTACGGCGACGCACCGACCTACGGTGAGGCTCGCGCCATCGCCGCCACTGCGCAGGACATGTTCCTCAGCGGCGAGGTTGATCGGGTGCACCTGGTCGCCACGCGGTTCATCAACACGTTGAAGCAGGAGCCGACATCGGTCGAGATTCTGCCGATCGGGGCGCTCAAAGGATTGCGCTCGCTGGCGGTCGAAGAAGCCGAGCGCTTCGCAGTCGATCGCAGCGAATGCCTCTTCGAGCCGAGCCCGCAAGCGATCATCAGTGCGTTCCTGCCGCGTTGGCTGACCGTCTTCGTCTACCTCGTGCTGCTGAACGCCAAGGCCAGCGAACAAAGCGCCCGCATGGTGTCGATGAAGAACGCGACGGAGGCCGCTGAGTCGCTGATCGACGAGCTGAAGCTCGAGTACAACCGCCTGCGGCAAGGCAACATCACCAAAGAACTGCTGGAGATCGCCGGCGGTCAGGCGGAGTGACATGCCCATGAACACCGGAACGATCGTGCAAGTGGCAGGGCCCGTGGTCGACGTTGAGTTCTCCAATGTCCTGCCGGCCATCTACAACGCGCTGACCGTGCAGTACGGCCGTGAGCAGACGGCGGAGACGGTGACGCTCGAAGTGCAGCAACATCTCGGAGACCGCTGGGTGCGGGCCATCTCGATGTCGGGCACCGAGGGGCTGAAACGCGGCCAGACAGTCACCGACAGCGGCGAGCCCATCAAGGTGCCGGTTGGCGAAGGCGTGATGGGACGTGTCTTGGACGTCACCGGACAGCCGATCGACGAGCGCGGTCCGGTGCGCGCCGACAAGTACTACCCGATCCACCGGCAACCGCCGTCCCTTGCCGATCAGTCCACCTCACCCGAGGTGCTGACGACGGGCATCAAGGTGATCGATCTGATCTGCCC
>DAINQP010000017.1:0-14041 GCA_036742665.1 Vicinamibacterales bacterium
CGAACTGCTCGACGAAGCGGTGAAGCTGAAAATGCCGGCGCTCGCGGTGACCGAGCACGGCAACATGTTCTCGTCGGTGGTCTTCCACGACCACGCCCGCGAGCGAGGCCTGAAGCCGATCCTCGGCTGCGAGGTCTACGTGGCGCAGGGCAGCCGGTTCGACAAGAGCGGTCCGCAAACCGAAACCAATCATCTGGTGCTGCTGGCCGAGACGGACGAAGGCTACAAGAACCTGATCAAGCTGGTCTCGTCGGGATATACCGAAGGCTTCTACTACCGGCCGCGCATCGATAAGGAACTGCTCGCCCAGCACTCACGGGGCCTCATCGGTCTGAGCAGTTGCCTCAAGGGCGAAGTGGCGAGCGCGCTGAAGATCGAGCAGGCCCGGCCGGCGCTTGAAGCTGCGGCGCGTCTGCGTGACATTCTCGGCCCGAACAACTTCTTCCTCGAGATGCAGTATCAGGGCATCGAGGAGCAGAAGACCGTTATCAACGGTATCGTGCCGCTGGCGCGCGAACTCAATCTCCCGCTCGTCGCGACCAACGACGTGCACTATCTGCGGCAGGGCGACTACCAGCCGCACGACATCCTGCTGTGCATCGGCACCGGCAAGACCGTCAATGACGCGCAGCGTCTGCGCTACACGGGCGATCAGTTCTTCCTCAAGACCGCGCAGCAGATGGCGGCCGTGTTCAAGGACTATCCGCAAGCGCTTCAGAACACGATGCTGGTCGCCGAGCGCTGCAACGTCACCATCCCGAAGGGGCAGAACCACCTGCCGTCGTTCGCGGTGCCGCAGGGCGCGACGCTCGATCAGTACTTCGAGGACATCGCCCGGGAAGGCTTTGCCCAACGGCTCCCGCGTCTCCGTCAATTGCAGGCCGCAGGTCAGGCGCGGCACTCCATTGAGGAATACGAGAAGCGTCTCAATTACGAGATCGCGATGATTCACCAGATGGGGTATGCGGGCTACTTCCTCATCGTGTGGGATTTCATTCGCTACGCGCGGGAGGAAGGCATTCCGGTTGGACCTGGCCGCGGCTCGGCGGCCGGCTCGCTCGTCGCCTGGAGCATGCGCATCACCGACGTCGATCCGCTCGACTTCGATCTCATCTTCGAGCGCTTCCTCAACCCGGAGCGCGTGTCGCTGCCCGACATCGACGTGGATTTCTGCGAGCGGCGGCGTGGCGAAGTCATTGACTATGTGACGCGGAAATACGGCCGCGAGAACGTGGCGCAGATCATCACGTTCGGAACGATGAAAGCCAAGGCCGTGGTGCGCGACGTCGGGCGCGCGCTGGACATGCCGTACGCGGATGTCAACAACATCGCGAAGCAAATCCCGCCGACGCTCGACATGACGCTCGAGAAGGCGCTCGCCGAAAATCCGGTCCTCAAGGACATGGTGGCTCGCGACGCCAAGGTCAAAGAGGTCATCGACATCGGCAAGCGTCTCGAGGGCATGTCGCGGCACGCCTCGGTGCATGCGGCCGGCGTGGTAATCGCGCCCGGTCCGATCACCGATTACGCGCCTCTCTACAAAGGGGCCCGCGACGAAATCACGACGCAGTGGAACATGAAGGAGGTCGAGCGCATCGGCCTTCTCAAAATGGACTTCCTCGGCCTCAGTACGCTGACCTTGATTCGCGACTGTCTGGACGAGATCAAGCGCACCGAAGGCATCACGCTCGACATCGACAGCGTTCCGCTCGACGACCCGAAGACCTACAAGCTGTTTGGCGAAGGTGCCGCCTATGGCATCTTCCAGTTCGAAAGTTCGGGCATGCGCGAACTGCTCCGCAAAGCCAAGCCCGAACGGCTCGACGACCTGATTGCGTTGAACGCGCTCTATCGCCCCGGCCCGCTCAAGTCAGGCATGGTGGACGACTGGGTCGCGCGCAAACAGGGCAAGACCGAGGTCAAATACGAGCTCGCGGCGCTCGAGCCGATTCTCTCGGACACCTACGGCGTCATCGCCTATCAGGAACAGGTCATGCGCATCGCCCAGGCGCTGGCCGGATTCACGCTTGGTCAAGCCGACGTGTTGCGCAAGGCGATGGGAAAGAAAGACCCCAAAGTCATGGCCAAGCAGCGCGAGGCGTTCATGGAGGGCGCGCGCAGCAAGGGCATCAACGAGAAGAAGGCCACGAAGATCTTCGACTTGATGGAGTACTTCGCCGGGTATGGCTTCAATAAGTCGCACTCGACCGCGTACGCGTTTCTGGCCTATCAGACCGCCTACCTGAAGGCGAACTATCCATGGCACTTCGCGGCGGCGCTACTGACGATCGAAGCGCAAAACAACGACAAGCTCGCGATGTATCTCGCGGAGAGCCGCGATCGCGGGATTCCCGTGCTGCCCCCGGATGTCAACGAAAGCCAGCTGCATTTCTCCGTCGAGAAAGGCAAAGGCGTTCGGTTCGGGCTCACGGCCATCAAGGGCCTCGGCGAGACCGCCATCAACGCGATCATCGACGCGCGCAAGGAACTCGGCGGCCGCATCCCGTCACTGCACGCGCTGTGCGAGATCCTCGATCTCCGTGTTGGCAACAAGCGAGTCTTCGAGGCGCTCGTGAAGTCTGGCGCGTGCGACATCCTGGCAGGCGGAGCCACGCAGCCGGCTAATCGCGCTTCCATTTCCTCAGTCCGCGCCCGGCTGTTTGCCGCCATCGACAGTGCATGTGAGCACGGCGCTCGGACGCAACGGAACAAGGAATTCGGTCAGGGCGACCTCGATCTGTTCGGGAGTGACGAGAGCGCGTCAGGTTCGACCGCCGTTCCGCTTCCCGACGTGCCGCCGTGGTCGGAGATCGAGCAGCTGAATTTCGAGAAGGAAACCCTCGGCTTGTATTGGAGCGGCCATCCGATCGACCGATTTGCCGACGACCTCCGCGCGTATGGCGCCAAAGCCACGCGCGACCTCAACGTCAAACGCGAGGCGGTCGAGATCGCGGGCAGTGTCGACGAGATCGCTGACGAGGTGGGCGTAGCGCCGCTGCCGAATCAGCCACCCGCACCGCCACTCGGTCCGACCGCACCTTCGCGACCGATTGCCGAAGACATTTCGATTGGGGGCATCGTCTCGGGGCTTCGTCCGCTCAAGACGCGCAAGGGCGATCGCATGTGCGTCTTCATGCTCGACGATGCGGATGGAAGCATTGAAGTCGTGGTCTTCCCGGAGGCATTCAAGCAATACGGACATCTGGCGGAAAACGGCACGATGGTCTGCGTAGCCGGACGCTTCGAGCGCGACGATGAGTCGGCGCGGATCATCGCGTCGGAGATCGTGGCGATCGAATTAATCCGCGAGCGGCTGACCAAGTCGGTGTCGATCAATGTGTCGATGCCGCCACATGACCGGAGCACGTTTGAGAAGTTGCTGGATGTCCTCGCCCAGCACAAGGGCGATCGGAAAGTCGCGTTTGTGATTCACGAACAGGAACGGCACATTCGCGTGACGGCTGAGGTCAGTGGCATTCGAGTCAGGCCGTCGGAACGACTGGTCTCCGAAGTGGAAAAAATCTGCGGCGCCGGCTCGGTGAGCCTGCGCGCGTCGACTGACGCTCAGGGCGCCCCAAGCAAGGTCGGGGGGCGTTAACCCGTTTGACCTGGTCTGTCCATGCCACCTGACACACTTGAGTTCGAAGAACCGATCGCGCTGTTGCTGAAAGAGGTCGAGGCGCTCTCGATGTTGCCGGTCACGGCTGAGCGGCAGCGGTCGCTCGACAGCCTGAATATGCGGATCGACTCGCTCCGCGGTGAGATTTACAAGAACCTGACGCCCTGGCAGCGTGTGCAAGTGGCGCGGCACCCGAACCGCCCCACCGTGCTGGACTACGCCTCCCGCTTGTTCACGGATTTCACGGAGATCAGCGGCGACCGGCGCTACGCGGACGATCACGCGATCGTCGCCGGCTTCGCCAACTATCGCGACGAGCCGGTCCTCATCGTCGGGCACCACAAGGGCGGCGGCGATACGAAACAGAAGATCTACAGGAACTTTGGCTACGCCAAGCCCGAGGGCTACCGGAAGGCACTACGGACGATGAAGCTCGCCGAGAAATTCCGCCGGCCGGTCATCGCATTCATCGACACACCGGCCGCCTATCCCGGCATCGAATCGGAGGAGCGTGGCATCTCGGAAGCGATCGCCCTGAACCTGCGCGAGATGGCGGCACTCGACACACCGATCATCGTGATCGTGCACGGTGAAGGCGGCAGCGGCGGCGCGCTGGGCCTCGCGGTCGGGGATCGCATCCTCATGCACGAGTTCGCAATTTACAGCGTGATCCCGCCAGAGGGATGCGCGGCGATTCTGTGGCGCGACTCGGGCAGGAAAGTGGAAGCCGCCGAAGCACTGAAGCTTACCGCCGTCGATCTGCTGAAGCTCAAGCTGGTGGACGAGATCATCCCGGAACCCCGTGGCGGTGCACACACCAATCATGAACTCGCGGCCACGCTGCTGGACACGGCGCTGGGCCGCGCGCTGGCGAATACGTCCACGATGACGTCCGAGGCGCGGCTCCATGCGCGCTATGACAAATGGCGCACGATGGGGAACGTGGGACTTGCCGAAAGCTGATCGGATTTGGGAATCGCTCCGTTGCGACGACGCGGTCGTCGCGCGTCTGTCGCATGAACTGCGCGTCTCGCCGGTGACGGCGCGGCTGCTGTCGATTCGGGGGCTCGATGATCCGTTGAGTGCCCGACGCTTCCTTTTTCCCTCGCTCGATGATCTGCTCGATCCGCAACTGCTGACGGATCTGCCCGCCGCTGTCGATCGGATCCTTCGCGCCATCGAGAACAACGAGCGCATCGCGATCCACGGCGACTATGACGTGGATGGCGTCACATCCACAGTCATCCTCCGTCGCGCACTCGAACTGCTCGGCGCAGACGTCACGCATTTCATTCCCGAGCGGCTGCGCGACGGCTATGGCTTGCAGCCGGCATCGCTCGACCGACTTCACGCGCTTGGCGTGGTGCTTGTCATCTCGGTGGACTGCGGCATCCGCGGTATCGAGGCCGCCGCACGAGCTCGGGCCCTCGGTCTCGATCTGATCATCACCGACCATCACGAGCCCGACACCGAGCTGCCGCAGGCACTGGCGGTGATCAATCCGAAGCGGCACGACTGCCCGTATCCAGACAAGAACCTCGCTGGTGTCGGCGTGGCGTTGAAACTCGTACAGGCGTTGTGCATCAGGACCGGACATACGAGTTGGCTTCCGGCGTTCGTGAAAGTCGCCGCTATCGGCACGCTTGCCGATGTCGTCCCGCTGACCGGCGAGAACCGTGTCATCGCCAAGCTGGGTCTCGAGATGCTGTCGAAAGGACCACATAAAGTGGGACTGCGATCGCTGCTCGATGTGTGCGGGCTGATCGGTAAGGAGATCGACAGCTATCACATTGGCTTCGTGCTCGCTCCGCGGGTCAACGCTGCGGGACGCATGAGCTCGCCGGACATTGCGGCACGCCTGCTCCTCGCGTCCGACGAGGCGATGCGCGATGAAGCCCGGGGGCTGGCCCAGCAGCTGGACACCGAGAACATCCGTCGTCAACAGGAGGAAGCCGACATCGTGACCGCGGCGCGCAAAGCGGTCGAAACAGATCTCGAGATCGGCTCCCGCACAGTGATCGTCGTCGCCGGCGAAGGCTGGCACCGCGGGGTCATCGGCATCGTCGCCTCGAAGCTCGTTGACGCGTTTCATCGTCCCGCTATCGTCATCTCCACTGATGGCGACGTAGCCCACGGGTCGTGCCGAAGCATCCCCTCGTTCAACATGCTTGGCGCGCTCGAATCCTGCGGCGACGTGATGAGCAAGTTCGGCGGACACAAGCAGGCCGCCGGCCTGACGATGGCGTCAAGCCGCGTCCGGGAACTTCGTGCACGTGTGAACGACTACGCGGACGGCTGCCTGCAGCCTGACGACCTCCGTCCCCGGATCTGGATCGATGGGGCGCTCGGGTTCAAATCGATCGACGAGCAGATCGCGTCGGAGCTCACGTCGCTGGCCCCGTTCGGTGCTGGTAATCCCCGCCCGATCTTCCGCGCCAGCGGCGTCGAGATCGTGGACGGACCGCGCCGCCTCAAGGAGCGTCACCTCAAGATGGCCTTCCGCCAGGACGGCCGTGTCATGCGAGGGATCGCCTGGCGGGCATCAGAACGCGAGGGGTTCGTCACCGAACACCGCACTGCCATTGACCTGGCCTTTTCGCTCGAACAAGACACGTGGGAAGGTGAGCGGTACCTGCAGCTCTCGATTGCTGATTTCAAGGCACCCGAAAACTGATTATTCTGGACAGTAATGGGTTCCTGGCAAAGGCGCGCGCGGATCGGTCTGGCGATCTTCGGCGTGGCCGTCGCGACCGTCGTCTATTTCTCGATCGGTGAACGCCGAGCGCCGGCCCCGCCTGCGCCAGTACCGCACGAGGATCCCAACGCCCAGGTTGAAGTGCGGCAGGGCGAGGCTCAGCGGCTGCGGGCAACTGAACGGGATTTCTCCATCAAGTTTGCGCGGTCACTCGCCTACGAAGATGGCTCGCAAAAAATGTTCGAGGTGGCCATCACCGTCAACAAGTCCGACGGCCGGACCTACGTCGTTACCGCCGACCAGGCTACCGCCGGCAAGGACCAGCGCGAGCGGCAGCTCACTGGCCACGTTGTCCTGAAAGCCAGCGACGGATTTCAGTTGACTACCGATCGCGCGACGCACAACCAGGACGACAGCATCGTACGCGCACCTGGCGCGATCGCGTTCAGCAAGGGCCAGATGACTGGCTCCGGCGGCAATGCCACATACGACCAGACCAGGGACATCCTGACGATCGCGGAGCAGGCCAGGGTAAACATGTCGGACGACAAGGGTCAGCCGACGACCGATTTCACCGCCGGTACAGCGGTCCTCGATCGTCAGCAGAACACGCTCACACTGGACGGTCAGGCGCACGTGCTTCGCAATCAACAAGTCATCGACGCCGACCACGTGTTGACGCGTCTCTCGGAGGATGAGCAGGTTGTTCAATTCATCGAGCTGCGCAACAACGCCCGAGTCACCGGTGGGACGGCGATCGACTCGATGTCGGCACGCGACATCGACATGGACTACACCGACGACGGCCACGCGCTCGAGCGGGTGGTGCTGAACGGCGGCGCAGGCGTGGCGACGAAGGGATCATCCGGCGCGGCGGGCCGGCAAATCCTCGGCGAATCGCTGGACGTTCGTCTCGCCCCGGACGGCGCAATCGTTGCGCTCATCGGACGCGACAAGGTTCGTCTCGATCTACCTGCGTCCGGTGACTCGCCGGCGGGAAGTATCAGCGCCGACGGGTTGGAGGGCACCGGCGAGGCGGGTCGCGGCCTGACCTCGACCGAGTTCCGCGGCAAGGTCGAGTACCGGGAAGCCGGGAAGCGTGGCGCAATGGATCGCGTCGTTCGTGCGCAGTCACTGACTGCGATGCTTGCCGATGACGCGATCAGCGATGCGACATTCAAGGGTCGTGTGACGTTCGAAGACCAGGGCTTGAGCGCGCGGGCGGCGGAGATCAGCTATCAGCCGAAGGCGAACAAGATTGCGCTGAGCGGCAACGACGCGGGCGGACCTCCACACGTGGGGGTCGATCAAATCACGATTGATGCGCGGACGATCGACGTCGGTCTCCAGGATCGGCAAATCACCGCGGCCGAAGTGAAGACGACCCTGGCGCCGCAGAAGAGTGGCGCTCAGGCTGGCGATTCCGCGAAGAGCGGCATTGCCATTCCGGGTCTGCTGAAACAAGACCAGACCGCGAACATAAACGCGAATGCGCTGGACTACCGCGGCCAGGCAGGTCAGGCCGTCTACCGCGGCGGCGCGACGATGTGGCAGGGCACCACGACGATTCGCGGCGACAGCATCAGTCTCGATCAAGAGAAGGGAAGTCTCGTCGCGACAGGATCTGCGAAATCCACGCTCGAACTCGACACCGGGGTGTCGACCGGCAGCGGCAATGAGATTCGCTATGACGACCAGAACAGGCTGGTGACCTATAGTGGCGCCGTCCTTCCACCGACAAGCCAGAGGGGCGCCGGCTCTGCCGGAGCCCGCAGCGGGACGCCGAGCGATGGGCGGCGTGCAGTCCCGGTTCGTGATGCGCAATTGAGTGGCCCGCAAGGCGACCTCCGAGGCGAGCGCATCGAGATCGCGCTCGCGAAGGCGGGCAACACGGTCGAGCGCCTCGAGGGTTATACGGCGGTGACGCTGAAACTGGATAAGCGGACGGCTGTCGGATCGCGGTTGACGTACTACGCGAGCGAAGAGCGCTACGTGATGTCGGCAACAGGCACGGCGCGGGTCAAGGTAACCGACATGCAGACCGCGACATCAGGTGCCGTCACATGTCGTGAGACGGTGGGACGAACGTTGACCTTCTATAAGTCGACCGATACCATCAGTGTTGACGGCAACGACCAGAACCGCACCGAGACACACGTCACAGCATGCGCGCCTCCGTCGTCGCGCTGAGCCGCGGATAGCAGTCCGTTCGATCACCTCGCCACGCGATGTCATCCACGCTGCGCACGCAGGAGCTCACGAAATCGTACGGGGGCCGTACGGTCGTTCGAGGCGTCAGTATAGAGGTAGGCTCCGGCGAGATCGTGGGCTTGCTCGGACCGAACGGCGCAGGAAAGACCACGACGTTCTACATGACCGTCGGTCTGACCGGTCCCGATTCGGGCCGCGTCATTTTGAACGGCGAGGACGTGACCGACGCGCCGATGTATGTGCGGGCGCGGAAGGGCATCGGCTATCTGCCGCAGGAGCCGTCGATCTTTCGCGGCCTCACGGTCGAGCAAAACATCCTCGGGATTCTCGAGACGCTCGATCTCGATCGGGCGACGCGATTGCAGCGGCTCGCGGAGTTGCTCGCCGAGTTGAATTTGACGCCGCTGGCGAAAGCGCCTGCGCACACGTTGTCAGGCGGTGAGCGGCGACGAGCGGAGATCACGCGAGCGCTGGTGATGTCGCCGCGATTCATACTGCTCGACGAACCGTTTGCTGGCATCGACCCGATCGCGGTGACGGACATTCAGAAGATTGTGTTTCACTTGAAGGAGCGAGGCATCGGCGTGCTGATCACGGATCACAACGTGCGCGAAACTTTGCGGATCACGGATCGGGCGTACATCGTGCATGACGGCGTCATTTTTCGTAATGGCACTCCGGACGTGTTGGCTGCGGATGAGGACGTACGCCGGATTTATCTGGGGGCCGACTTCCGGTTGGACTAAGATGATTCTCGGCAACTGAAGTATGGCGATTTCGCAGAAACTCCACACCAAACTCGTTCAGAAGCTCATTCTGACGCCGTCGCTTCAGCAGGCGATCAAGCTCCTGCCGATGTCGACGCTCGAGCTATCGGAGCTGCTGAATCAGGAGATGGTTGAGAACCCGATGCTCGAGGAAGTGCCTACGGAGGAGCTTCAGCCCGTCGAGGCGGCACCGGAAAAGCAGGAAGAGAAAAAGGACAAAGAGAAGGGCGACACCTGGGACGACCAGGACTACGAGTATTTCTTCGGCGACTATCTCGACGACGGCTATCGCCCGCGCACGCCGACCGAGGTCAAGGAGCTCCCGCCGATCGAGAACACACTCTCGACGGGACAATCGCTGGCCGGTCATCTGCTCTGGCAGCTGTCGATGCAGACCGACGACCCGCTCATACGTGAGATCGGCGAGGCGATCATCGGCAACCTCGACGACGACGGCTACCTGGTCGCGACCGTTGACGACGTCTCAGGTATGGGGCCGTGGCCGACGGAAGACGTGGAACGCGCACTGGCCTTGGTGCAGGGATTCGATCCTATCGGTGTGGCCGCTCGTGATCTGCAAGAGTGTCTGCTGCTGCAGCTGCGCCATCTGGCCATGACCGGCACGCCCGCCGAGCGCATCGTCACCGAGCACATGCGGCTTCTGCAGAACCATCAGGTGCCCGAGCTCGCCCGTAAGCTGGGTCTCTCGATCGACGATCTCAAACAGCACATCGAACTGATTCGCCATCTCGATCCGAAACCAGGCAGTCGCTACAACCCCTCGCAGTCGCAATACGTGATCCCCGACGTCTACATCGTCAAGATCGAGGATCAGTACGTTGCGTTGCTCAATGAAGAAGGGCTGCCGCAGCTTCGCATCAGCCCGGTCTACCGTCGGTTGATGGACAAGACCGCGCCCGAGAATACCGACGAAACGCGCGCCTACGTGAAGGACAAGTTTCGCTCGGCCTTGTGGCTGATCAAATCGGTCGAGCAGCGCCAGAAGACGATTCACAAAGTCGCGTCGAGCATCATCAATTTTCAGCGCGACTTCCTCGACCACGGCATCGAGTATCTTCGTCCGCTCGTGCTGCGCGACGTCGCCAACGACATCGGCATGCACGAATCGACGGTCAGCCGCGTGGTAACGAACAAGTACATGCACACGCCGCAAGGCGTGTTCGAGATGAAGTACTTCTTCCACAGCGGCATCAGCAGCCACTATGGAGACGCGGTCTCCTCGGTGACGATTAAGCAGCGCATCCGCAAAATCATCGAGCAGGAGGATCCCAAGAAGCCGTTGAGCGATTCCAAGATCGTGAGCATGCTGCGGCGCGAAGGGCTCGAGCTGGCGCGGCGCACGATCGCGAAGTACCGGGAAGAACTGAAGATCCCGACCTCCAATCAACGCAAGGTTCTCTATTAGCTGCCAGAGCTCGCGGCTCTCGGCTCTGGCCGGTGCGTTTTGCCATGCGCCTCGACATCACCGGACGGCACTTCACGATCACGGCGGCCACTCGGAAGTTCGCAGAGCAGCGGTTGGCCCACGCGGTCCGACCTCTCAACAACAGCGCCGTCTCTGCACACGTTGCGCTCGCCAAGGAACGTGGCCGCATTCGCGCCGAGATCGATCTGCACGTCAAGCGCGATCATTTCTTACGCGGTGAAGGGACCGGCGTGACCCCCGACGCCGCCATCGGCATGGCTGTGGAGCGGATCGAACGGCAGATTGAGAAACTCAAGGGCAAGTGGAGCGGACGTCGGCGGCGGACGCCGCTCGTCGCTGAGCCCGGTGCCGCTACGCGTCCCACCGCACCTCCCAACGGCCGCCGCATCATTCGCACCCGCCGCTACGCCGTGAAGCCGATGTCGATCGAAGACGCCGCTGCTGAAATCGGCGACGGCAATGATGCGGTGATCGTGTTTCGCAACTCGGCAAGCGACGCGGTGACGGTTCTCTACCGGCGCCCCGACGGTCATCTCGGACTCATCGAGCCGGAACGGTGATCCGTCCCACGCCGTGAGCGTCGAGCAGCACACCTCGACACCGTCGTTGACGGTGGAGCGACTTCTGCAGAGCCGCTCGGATGCGATCGGTCTCCCGCTCGAGCTCCTGAGCGGGCACGGCGGGCTCGATCGATCCATCTCCAGTCCCCACATCCAGAAGACTGGCCTCGCCCTCGCCGGCTTCCACGAGTATCTTCGTCCGGCGCGGGTTCTCGTTTTCGGCGAAAGCGAGATGAGCTATCTCGAAGGGCTCGATCACGATGCCCGCGTGACGATGCTCAGCGCGATATTCGCGCACGCGATTCCGTGCGTCCTGATCACCGGCGGCGGCCAGGCACCCGCGGATCTGCTGTCTGCATCCGACAAGCACCGCGTACCCGTGCTGCGCACGACGGTCGCCACCCCCATCGCCATCGCCAAGATCGCCACGCTCCTCGACGATGCGCTGGCGGTTCGCGAGGTGATGCACGGCGTGCTGATGGACATTCTCGGGCTGGGCGTACTGATCGTCGGAGAGAGCGGCATCGGCAAAAGCGAATGCGCGCTCGATCTGATTGTCCGCGGACATCGGCTCGTCGCCGACGACACTGTGGAAGTACGGCGGCGTGGCGAAACTGGGGTGATCGGTACTTGCCCGGAGCTCACGCGGCATCACATGGAAGTGCGCGGCCTCGGTGTGATCAACATCCGCGATCTCTTCGGCGTGGCGTCGACCCGGACGTCGAAGCGCATCGAACTGGTTGTCAGACTGGAGCGCTGGGATCCGGAGCGCGAATACGATCGGCTTGGCCTCGAGGAAAACGTCTTCGAACTGTTCAGCGTCAAGATCCCACTCATTCGCATGCCGGTTGCTCCCGGACGGAATCTCGCAATCCTCGTCGAAGTGGCCGCCCGGAATCAGCTGCTGCGGTCGCGAGGGCTCAACGCGGCCCGTGATCTGGCGGCCCGCCTCGAGCAGCAACTCCGCGCGGCGGAAGCCGAAGCGGCGGCGGACGAGGACGCCGAGCCGGGAGAGGACTCATGATGGCGGGCCGTCGCGCGCGCCGATCGTCACGCCTCTCGTCCGCAAAAGCGATGCCTCGGGTGCACACCAATCAGGGCTTCGTGATTGTCACCGGGCTGTCCGGGTCAGGAAAGACGCACGCCATTCGAGCGCTCGAGGACCTCGGCTACTTTTGCGTCGATAACCTGCCGAGCCAGCTCATTCCGACGTTCGCGGAGTTGGCCCGCCGCGGTGATGCCGGCCTCGAGCGCGTTGCAATCGTCGTCGACGTCCGCGAAGGCGGCTTCCTCAAGCAGTTTCCGAAGGTTTACCGCAAACTGAAGGCAATGCCCGGCGTTGAGCCGCGCCTGATCTTCCTCGAGGCGAACCGCTCGTCTCTCGTGCGCCGTTTCAGCGAAACGCGGCGACCCCATCCGCTCGCACCGGATCGATCCGTCGCCGAGGGGATCGACGAGGAACGCCGGAAGATGTCGCGTATCCGAGCACTGGCCGATTTGATCATCGACACTTCGAACCTGACGGTGCACGAGTTGCGCGATGTTTTCATGCGCATGACGCAGCAGGATCGTCCGCGCTCGGAAATGGTTGTCAATCTCGTCAGTTTCGGGTTCAAGCACGGCCCGCCGCTTGATGCGGATCTGGTGTTCGATGTGCGCTGCCTGCCGAACCCGCACTTCGTCGAGCGGTTGCGACCGCTGACCGGGCGCGATCCGAAAGTCGTGCGGTTCATGCGGCGCCACGCGGCCACACGGGAGTACCTCGATCGTCTGACCACGTTCCTGAACTTTGCGCTGCCCCAGTACGTTCAGGAGGGCAAGAGCTATCTGACCATTGCGATCGGCTGCACGGGAGGTCAGCATCGATCAGTGATGGTGGCCGAAGCCTTGAAGAAATCTCTGGCGGGAGCCAAGAACGTCCGGCTGCGGGTGAAGCATCGTGATTCCTGACCAGCGCGGAACCCGATGATTGGCGTCCTCGTCGTCACGCACGGACAGTTAGCGACCGAGCTGCTCAATGCAGCCGAGACGATCGTCGGAGATTTGCCGCGGTTCGCGGCGGTGTCGATCGGCTGGCATGACGATACCGAGGACGCGCGTGCTGAGATCGAGCAGGCGATCGGCCGCGTCGAGGAAGGCGCTGGCGTGCTGATACTCACCGATATGTTCGGAGGGACGGCCTCGAACCTGGCAATGAGTTGTCTGTCACAGGGAAAAGTGGAAGTGATTACCGGCGTCAACTTGCCGATGCTGATCAAGCTTGCGAATCTGCCCGAGCAGTCGGATCTGCTCGCATCGGCGCGGGAGATGCGCGAACACGGACGCAATGCGATCTGGGTCGCCTCTGATTTGCTTCGAGGCGAGAAGACCTGAGCGCAGGGACGATGACCAGCCGCACTGTCACGGTGGTGAATCAACTCGGGCTGCACGCCCGCGCCGCGGCGAAGTTCGTTCATCTGGCGACGCGCTTCGAGTCACAGATTCGCGTCATCCGCGACACCAAAGTGATGGACGGCAAGAGCATTATGGGAATTCTGCTGCTGGCCGCCGCGCGCGGCACGGCGATCACGGTGGAAGCCGCCGGTGTGGACGAGCAGGCCGCCGTGGACGCGCTCGTGCAGCTGGTTGAAACGCTCGCCCAAGTCGGCGAGGCCGCCGTTCCGGATCTGCTCCGGCTCGAGCGACACCGGGATCTCGTATCCCTGGCGGTGGTAGCGCATGTCCGCGGTGTAGGTCACCCGC
>DAINQP010000017.1:14051-47738 GCA_036742665.1 Vicinamibacterales bacterium
TGGTGCAGCTGGTTGAGTCAGGATTTGGTGAGGAATGGAGCGTTTAAAAGGCATCGGTGTGTCGCCAGGTGTGGCCGTCGGTCCCGCCCTGGTGGCCATTCAGCGCACACAGGTGATTCGCTTCCCGATTGCCATCGATCGGGTCGCCCGTGAGCTGTCGGCGCTCGATCGCGCCCGGCAGCGGTCGCGCGAGCAACTCGAGCAGATTCGGCTGCGGATCGCCGAGCTCAAAGGAGCAGATCTCGCCTCAATTTTCGACGCGCAGCTGCTCATGCTCGACGATCCGGCGCTGGTGGGTCGCGCCGCGGCGGTGGTTCGCGATGAGCGGGTCAACGCCGAGTGGGCGGTCCAGCGCGCCTTGGACGAGCTGTCCGCCGTCTTCGATAACATTGACGACCGGTATCTGCACGAGCGCAAGGGTGACGTGCATGACGTCGCCGGGCGTCTGCGGCTGAACCTGAGGGAAGAACGCGGTGGGCCGCGCGATCGACTGCAGGATCTCGACACACCGTGTGTGTTGATCGCCGACGAACTCACGCCGTCGGTCGTTGCCCAGCTCGATTGGACACGCATTCGCGGGTTCGCGACCGATGCCGGCGGTCGGACATACCACACCGCGATCCTCGCTCGATCGCTTGGCGTTCCGGCAGTCGTCGGGTTGCACGACGTCAGCCGTCGTCTGCCTTCGGGTGCGTCGGTGATCCTCGATGGCGAGAGCGGGGAAGTTGTCATCGATCCGAGTCCGGACCTGTATCAAGATGCAGAGCTCGCGTCGCGCCGCAACCGCGTGCACCTCTCTGTGACGCACAGCGAAGGTCCGCTCGAGACGGCGGACGGTATTCGAGTCGTGCTCGCGGCGAACATCGAGCGCTCCGACGACGTGGCGACGGCGCTCGATGCTGGTGCGGAAGGCATCGGACTGTACCGATCGGAGTTCATGCTGGTCGGCGGTCCTCCCGATATGGCCGCCGAAGACGAGCAGTACCACGTCTATCGCCAGCTCGTGGAGGGAATGGCGCCGCTGCCCGTCACGGTTCGCACGTTCGACATCGACGAGCGTCAGCTGGCGCGGCCGCTCGTGGACGCCGCACTCGATGCGCGATGGTTCCCGGATCAGCCGCGTAGTGGCCATGGCGGGTTGCGCGGGATCCGGTTTGGCCTGGCGCAGCCGGCGATCTTCAAAACGCAGTTGCGCGCGCTGCTGCGGGCAGCCACGCACGGCCAGGTGCGGGTGATGTTCCCGTTTGTTTCGTCACTCCAGGAAGTGCGAGCGGCGCGGGCGCTGCTCGAGGAGGCGAGAGCCGAACTGGCGGCGCGCGGGATCGACACCCCTGCCTTACCGGTAGGCATCATGATCGAAGTGCCGTCAGCGGCGTTCACGGCATCACTGCTCGCGCGTGAGGTGGACTTCTTCACGATCGGCACCAATGACCTCATTCAGTACACGCTGGCGGTCGATCGCACCGATGAACGCGTTTCCGATCGCTATCAACCGCTCCATCCGGCGGTCCTGCGTCTCCTGCGACAGGTCCGGCGCGCGGCGGTGCGCGAAGCGATCCCCGTGTCACTGTGCGGAGAGATGGCTTCGGATCCGCTGCTGCTGCGACTGTTGATCGGCTGCGGATTGACCGAATTCAGTATGACGCCGGGTGCGCTGTCGGTGGCCCGGCGCGTCGTTCGTGAGACCAACGTTGGACAGATGGCCCGCCTGGCGGCGCGCGTCCTGACGCTGGGTACGGTCGAGGAGATCGAGCAGTTCCTGAACGACGCGTTTGCCTCGCCGGCAGGCGTGACGCGATAGGGCAGCACATGAGTACATTCGCGGTCAAGCGAGTCGAGAAGCCCTGGGGCTATGAGATCTGGTGGGCGAAGACGGAACGCTATGTCGGCAAAATCCTGCACGTCAACGCCGGACACGCCTTGAGCCTGCAGTACCACAACATCAAGGACGAGACGATCTACCTGTATGCAGGCAAGCTGCTTTACGAGATCGAAGTGAATGGCGTGCTGACAAAGCGCGAGATGAAGGCGGGCGACACTCAACATGTCTATCCGAAGACCGTGCATCGCATGACGGCCATTGAAGACTCTGACGTCTTCGAAGTCTCCACGCCCGAACTGGACGATGTGGTGCGGCTCGAAGATCGCTACGGACGGCAGGGGACGTAACGGGGCGACGCGCGTCCGGCGACGAACGCGTTCGCCCCCACATCTCAAAACGGAATATCGTCGTCGGTCATTGGCTCCATCGGCGGCTCGTCGGCTGGCCCCTGTGAGCCGCCGCGATCGATGCCGCCACTGCGGCTGCCACCACCACCGCCGCCGAGCAGTGTGACGCGGTCGGCTTTGATCTCCGTCGTGTAGCGCTTGTTGCCGTCCTTGTCGTCCCACTGGCGCGTCTGCAGCTTGCCCTCGACGTAGATCTGTTTCCCTTTGGTGAGGTACTCCTGCAGGCTTTCGGCTGGCTTCCCCCATAGCACCACACGGTGCCACTCCGTCTTTTCCTGGCGCTGATTGTTGCGATCGTTCCAGACCTCAGTCGTGGCGAGATTCAGTGTCGAGACCGCCGCACCACCGGGTGTGTAGCGGAGCTCGGCGTCGCGACCCAGATTCCCGACGAGGATGACCTTGTTTACGCTTCCCATGTCCTGTCCTTTCGGGCGAGCGCTCTTCGCCCCTACGGCTGCAGTAACTGCGGCCGTGCCATGTGAGGCCGAGCCCGCAGGCTCTGCCTCTCCTCCGACACTTTACAGGGTTTTCGTGACAGGGGAGGTCACGATTCAAGGTGAGGGCTAAGGGCGCGGCGCGGCGGCTTGGCGCCCCAAACGGTCAAGCGCTTGCTTGGCGAGTCCTGCGCTTGGTGTATCCGGATAGGTCTTGAGTAACTGCTCGTACGAGGCACGCGCGGCCTCGGGTTGACCGAGCGATTCCTGCGCCTTGCCACGCTTGTAGTACGCCTCGGGCACCCACATCGATCGTGGGAACTTTTGAATCGCGGCCGTGTAGGCGTTGACCGCCTCGGGATATCGCTTCTGCTGCGAGTAGGTCTCGCCGAGCATGAACTGCGCCTCGGCCGCGGCCTCACTGGTGGGGAAGGTGCGCAACAACGAGTCGAAGCCGCTGACGGCACTCGCATACGACCCGGAGAAGTAGTCACTCTTGGCAGTGTCCAGCATCCGCGACGGCGACAGGCCAATGGCCGACGGCTGCTGTGACGCGGGCAGAGTAGGAGCCGGTGCATTCGGATCGAGCGCCGCCGTCGGGTCCGGAGATGGCGCCGGACCCGCACCGGAGATCAGCGATGGCAGCGAGGTGAGGGTAGACCGCAGCGCCTCGACTTCATCGGCGAGCTTGCGCAGCCGTGTGTCAGTGTCCTGCGAGCGCTCACGCACCGCGCTGACATCGTCACTGAGTTTCTTGATCAGCAGCTCTTGATCGGCGAATCGTTTTTGCGCGGCCTGATCGGCGGTATCCAGTCTCCCGTTCAGCGCCTTGAGTGCGTCGCCAATTTGCGCCAGCGTGAGTGCGAGCTGCTGCGTCTGCTCCTGGAGCATGCGTAGCTCGGCGCTCATTTGCTGGTGCTCGCGATTTTGCGCCACCGCTGGAACCGCCGCAGCGAGCGCTGCCAGCGCGAGCGTCGATCGAAGGAGGTTCATGTGCATGCCATCTTTCAAGACTTTACTTCGACGTGATGACGAAGTGGCCACGTCGATTCTTGGCCCAGGCATCTTCGCCGTGGCCCATGTCGAACGGGAACTCCTTTCCGTAACTTACTGTACGAATCCGCTCCGGTGATACGCCCAGCGATGACAGATACGTCTTCACGGCGACGGCGCGACGCTCGCCGAGCGCCAGGTTGTACTCGGCCGTTCCGCGCTCGTCGCAGTGTCCCTCGACAGTGATTCCCCACGTCGAGTATTTCTTGAGCACCGATGCATTAGCAGTGGCGATCGCGCGACCGCTCTCGTCCAGTTCGGCACTGTCGAGCGGGAAAAACACAGGTTTCAGCGGTGAGTCGCGGTTGAGGTCGTCCAGCGACTTGTTGGTAATCGATTCGTCGGCGAGCGGCTGAGCAACAGGTGTCCTGTCCTCGACGCGCTCTGTCGGCGGCGGAGGAGTCGGCGTGACCACAGCGGGTTCCTCAGCTGGGGGCGGCTGTGGTCCAGTGGCGATCTTCTTTTTGCCGCACGCGGCGGTGACGGCGAGTGACAGGGTGATCGCGACCACGATCGTCGTGTTCCTCATATCTTTCATGTGCTTCCTCAATAAGACTTCACTTTCTAATTCGACCACGCCGGGGTCTGGTTGTTGCCCTCGCGCGTGATCTGCCGCAGGCCGCGCCCATCGCGGCCAATCGTAAACACCTGTGTTCGTCGGCCGGCGCGCGTTGACGTGAACGCTAGATGCCGTCCCCCCGGGGCCCATGCGGGGCCCTCGTTCGAGCCCTCGCCGAACGTCAGCTGCTTCACTTCTCCTGTGGACACCACGAGTACTTTGATGTCGTACCCCGGTCCGGTCGAGGCGGCGTACGCGATCTCGTTGAACGGCGGTGGCGACCACGTTGGCCGATCGGCTTCGGACTCTTTCTCCGTCAGACGACGCACGCCTGAGCCATCGGCACTATTCATGACGTAGATCTGCGCTTTGCCTGAGCGATCCGACGTAAAGGCAATCTGTGCGCCACTCGGCGACCACGTCGGGCTCGAATCTCCAGCCGAGTGATTGGTCAAGCGGCGGAGATTGGTGCCGTCGACATTCATCGCGTAAATCTCAGGGTTTCCATCGCGTCCGGACATGAACGCGATTTGTTTACCGTCGGGCGAGAAGACGGGAAGGTAGTTCGTCCCTACACCCTTCGTCGGGTTTTGCAACACACCCTGATAGATGAGCGACACGAAAACGTCAGGATTGGGACGGAAAGTCGTGTACGCCAAGGAGCGCGCGTCAGGCGACCACGATGGATTGAGGTTGAGCCGGCGGCTCACGGTAACCCGGCGCTGGTTGGCGCCGTCGTAGTCGCCGTAATAAATTTCCTTCACCTGGCGGTTCTCAACGGTATCGCCCAGCCGTACGCCGTCCCGATCCGACACCCAGGCGAGCTTTGTGCGGGCGATGCCCTTCAGCCCACGCTGCTGATCGTGAATCTCATCGGAGATCGTGTGGGCATACAACCTCGGATTGTTCGCACTGCCGCTGTACTCCTTCGCGAAGACGGATTGCCGTGAGCGAACGTTGAAGAGCCGCACCTGAACACGAACATCGCTGCCATTGCGCTGGACGGTGCCGAACACCACGCCATCGGCGCCAAGCTCGCGCCACGAGTTGAACGGTACCTGTTCAGGTGTGCGGGCAGCAGGGACACTGCCATAGGTGTCACGCGGGATCATGTAGAACTCCCGCTCGAAATTGAGGTCGTCCCAAAGGACTTGTCCTAATGTCTTGGCAATCTCCGCCGCATCGGGTGTGAGCGCGACGAAATCGGGAACGGCGTAACGCGGTGGTGTGCCCGCATCGCCTCCACTGATAACCAACGCGACTTCCGAGGGCTGTTGCGCTTGCTCAACAGCGGCTCGACTTGCCGTCGTGGCGATGAACGCCAACGATGCGGCCAGGGCCGCACTCACTCTCCACGTCGTCACATGTTTACTCATGTTCACCGTTGAAAATCGAATCGGAGATGCACTGTCAGCGTCGGATTTTCAAACGCCTGCGGAAGGGGAGGGAGGCGCGACAACTGCAACGCACGCATCGCCGCGTTGTCGAGCGCGACGAACCCACTTGATCTCTCAACCTGCGGAGTCTGTATGGTGCCGTTTCGCTGAATCGTGAACGTCATCGTTGTCGAACCGACAACGCCCTGGCTTTGATCCCAATTGCGCCGAATGGCGACCACCATCTGGTCGAGGTACTCGTTGCAACAGAAGTCCGACACGTCGAGCGTCACCGAGGAGCCGCTGCTGTTGCTGCCGGCACTGCTCAGCCCGAAGCCTGTTCCTCGCACGCGCGTGTCGACCCGCGTATTCCCCTCCCGTGGGACCTCGCCCGTGCTCACGTTCTTTGCCGTCGCCTCCGGCGGCGCTTGCTTCGGCTGTGGCCTCGGCGGGCGTTTCGGATCCGGCAGGCTCATCGCCGCCTCTTTCGGAGCCGGCGGCGGCGGAACTGGTTTCACTGGCTCTTGCGGTGCCGCAGGTGCTTGCACGGCCTGACCGCCGAGCTGCGTCTGACCGCCTGTCTTCGGACCTGGTGCTCCACTGAGGCTGATCGTCATCACCTGGCGGGGCGCAGTATTCAGATGAGGCCCACCCACGAACAAGGCGATCACGGCGAGAGCGATGTGCGCCGCAACGGACCATACGATCATCGTCTTGAGCCCCTCCGGCTCGCGCGATCGCGCCACGATGATGTCGGTCACGTTCTCAACCATGTCGATTTAGCGTTCGGGCAGCTCGGTGACGATGCCGACGTTCTCAACTCCAGCTGCTTTCAGCTGGTCTAGCACGTCGATAAGATTCTGCACTTGCAGCTCCGCGTCCCCGCGGAGGAAGACCTGCTTGTCTGTCCGATTGACCATCTGTTGCCGAAGACGCTCGGCGAGAACCTTAATGCCGATGCGTTCCTTTCCCAGGACGACGCGACCGTCGTCTCTGAAGCTTTTCGGCACATCCACGAAGACTCGCTCACTTGATATCTCGTTTGTCTGTCGCGCCCTTGGCAGCTTCACTTCGACACCGCGCTGCAACATCGGCGCGGCGACCATAAAGATGATGAGCAGCACGAGCATTACGTCAACGAGCGGGATGACGTTGATCTCGGCGAGGGTTGGCCCCACTCGCCGTCCCCGCTGGTGACGGCCGCCGGCGTTGGGTGCGGAAGCAATGACTTTCGGCATTACGTAAAGTTCCGTTCCGCGATATTCAGGAACTCGAGGGCAAAGTCGTCCATCGCTGCGGAAAAGTCCTTCACTCGGTGCACGAAGTGGTTGTAGAACACGACCGCTGGAATTGCTGCAAAGAGTCCGGCCGCGGTGGCGATGAGCGCCTCGCTTATGCCCGGACCGACCACAGCCAGATTCGTTGAACCGGTCGCGCCAATTCGCTGGAATGCGATCGTGATCCCCACGACCGTACCGAACAGTCCGATGAACGGTGTCACGCTCGCGGTCGTCGCGAGAAATGTGAGCCGTCGCTCGAGCTTATTGACCTCGGTCGTTGCCGCACGGATCAGCGCACGGTCAACGGCCTCGAGGCTCTTAAGCATAGGACGTGGCGGCGAGCCGGTCGGATTGGATGGGGTCTGACTAGTCAATCGAAACTGTGCGTTGATCTCTGCATAGCCTGCCTGAAAGACACCGACGAGCGGGCTCTGTGGCAGAGAGGGACATATCGCCTGAACCTCGGAGAATTTCTGACTACGACGGAAGACGTCAAGAAACGTCGCGGTCTGGCGTGCGACGCGTCCATAGGAAAACGTCTTAAAAAGAATGATCGCCCAGGAAACGATCGAGAACAGAATCAGGATCGCGAGAACGGCCTGGTTAAGTGGACCAGTCCCGCGAAGAATCTCGAGTATGCCTCCGCTCCCAGCCAGCGGGGCAACGTCCTGCACCTGTAGTGCAAGGAAGGACGAGCCAAACGTATACACCTATGCCTCCGAACATGGGGTACGCGCCGCTGGGACAGCGCTTGTTTAGGCAGACTAGCACGCGCCATAAGTGCTGTCAAACATATGATACGATGGAAGTTCCGCCTACATGCTGCGCCTGCTTCGCATCCGCAACCTTGCGGTGATTGAGGCCGTCGAGGTCGAGTTCGAGCCCGGCTTCAACGTGCTGACCGGCGAGACCGGCGCAGGGAAGTCCATCGTCGTCGAGGCGGTCGGCCTGCTGCTTGGCGCACGGGCTTCCGCCGACTTGGTTCGTACCGGCGAACCGCAAGCCACGATTGAAGCGATCTTCGAGGACGACCGCGACGGCAACGAGATTCTCATCCGTCGCGAAGTTTCGAGCTCCGGTCGTAGCCGATCGTTCGTGAACGGCGACCTGGCGACGGCGACAGAGCTGCGAGAGCTTGCTCAGCGTCTTGTTGAGATCCATGGTCAGCATGAGCACCAGACACTGCTGGATCCGCTATCGCACCTTCCACTCCTGGATGGCTACGCGGGGCTCGGGGCAATCACTGAGCGGGTTGCGGTCTCTTGGCGTGCCCTTGCTCAGTTGCGCGACCAGTTGGAACGGTCACGGATGGACGGCAAGGAAAAGGCGGTGAGACTCGAGCTGATTGCTTTCCAACTCGGCGAGATCGAGAAGGTCAGACCGGCGGCTGGAGAGGACGAGGAACTGGCCTCCACAAAACACGTGCTCGCCAATGCCGAGCGAGTGCACCGCCTGTGCGAAGAGTCTTACGCCGCGCTATACGACAGCGACGACGCAGTCCTCGCGGGGCTCAGCGGCGTGTGGAAGCGCGTCAGCGAGCTGGCGACGCTGGATTCACAGTTCACCGGCTACGCGGAAGCGCGCGAGCAAATCAAATCTCAACTCGAGGATTTGGCCGACTTCCTCAGAAAGTACGCCGACGGGATCGACGCATCGCCGGCCCGGCTTCAGCAGGTCGAGGAGCGGCTTGCCACTCTCGACCGATTGAAGCGCAAGTATGGTCCGACGCTCGATGACGTGATCGAGAAGGGACGCGCGCTGGGCCGAGAACGGGATTTGCTGATGCAAACGGCGGAGAGCGTCGAGGGACTCGAATCTGCCCTCGGGTCAGCGCGCGCCCGGTATCTCGAGGACGCTCGCGACCTCTCGACCGCGCGACGCGATGCGGCCCGGCGCTTCTCGAGCGAGCTCGAGCGTCTACTGGGTGAACTAGCGATGGCTCAGGCCCGCTTTGAAGTGCGCTTCAACGGTGTACCGCTGGCGGAGGAATCCTGGACAGAGAGAGGCATCGATCGAGCCGAGTTCTTTCTGTCACCAAATCCCGGCGAGGACGTTCGTCCGCTGGCGCGGATCGTGTCCGGTGGCGAGTTGTCACGAGTGATGCTCGCGCTCAAGACGATGTCCATTGACGAGACCGAGCACAAAACGGTGGTGATGGTCTTCGATGAGGTGGATACGGGTATCGGCGGCCGCGTGGCGGACGTCGTCGGCGCCCGGCTCGGAGCACTAGGCCATCGATTCCAAGTGTTGTGCATCACGCACCTGCCGCAGATTGCTGCGCGAGCGTCCACGCACTTCCGGATCGACAAGACTGTGCGTCGGGATCGGACCGCGACGACCGTTCAACGGCTCGACGGGGACGGTCGTATTGAGGAAATCGGGCGCATGATTGGAGGAGCGGCCGTGACCGAGTCGGTGCGGACGAGCGCTCGCGAACTGCTCAGCGCGCGGTCGGGTAGCGGTGAAGATCGCGTCCCGCCAACCGAAGCAAGCCGCCACGCGAAAGCGAAAAAGAAGGCGAAAGGCGAAAGCGAAAGCCGGCGAAGAATCTAAGGTTTTACCGGATGGCAAAGAGGTATCTCATCGAGACGTTCGGGTGCCAGATGAACGTCCATGACTCGGAGCGGATGGCGGGACTGCTCGACCAAGCCGGTTATGAGTCGACGATGGACGACCGCGACGCGGACGTCATCGTCATCAATACCTGCAGCGTGCGCGAGCACGCCGAGGAGAAGCTGTATACGCGACTCGGCGAGTTGCGGGTTCTCCACGACGAAACCGGCCGGCGGCCTGTCGTCGCGGTGACCGGTTGCGTCGCGCAGCAGGAAGGTCCGGCGCTGCTCAAGAGAGCCAATGGACGGATGATCGACGTCGTTCTCGGCACGCAGCGTTTGAAGATGCTGCCGATGATGGTGGAGCGGGCCACGTCGGCGCCGTTCCCTGGCATCGATATCGCGCCGCTCGATGACGTGACGTTCCCGCTGGGCATCACGCATCGCCAGGACCCGGTCAAGGCGTACGTCACAATCATCGAAGGCTGCAACGACCACTGCGCGTTCTGCGTCGTGCCGAATACGCGTGGTCACGAGCGAATGCGCGCCACGGCCGACATCCTCGCCGACGTCCGTGAGGCCGTCGCCTCCGGGCGCAAGGAAGTTCAGCTCCTCGGGCAGATCGTCAATCACTACTTGGCTCCGGATGATGCCGCCTGTGACTTCGCCGATCTTCTCGCGCGCGTCAACGACGTGCCCGGTGTCGAGCGGATCCGCTTCGCGAGTCCGCATCCCCGACACACTGGTCAGCGCCTCATCGAAGCGATCCGCGACCTCCCGAAGGTCTGCAAGCACGTTCATCTGCCGGTCCAATCCGGCTCATCGAAGGTGCTTCGCGCCATGCGACGACGACACACGCGCGAGGAGTATTTGGACCTGCTCCAGCGGATTCGCGAAAGCGTTCAAGGCGTGACGTTATCGACCGACATAATCGTCGGCTTTCCCGGTGAGACGACTGAGGACTTCGAACAGACGCTGTCGCTGACTCGCATTGCGCGCTACCACAGCATGTTCTCGTTCAAGTATTCGCCCCGGCCGAACACCCTGGCCGCCAAACGACTCGCCGATGACGTGAGCGACGACGAGAAGACGTCGCGCATCGTGGCCCTGCAAACCCTGCAGCGTGAGATCCAAACCCGCCTGCACGAGGACGCGGTCGGCACTACCCTCAACGTGCTGGTGGATTCCGCGAACCGGCGCCAGGCTGACGAGGTTTCTGGACGCACGAGCGGAAATACCGTAGTGAATTTCCCGGTGCCGACCGATACAACATTGCACACGCAACAGGGCGCGTGGATCGGGCGCACCGTCCCGGTCAGGATTACGCGGGCGGGGCCGCATAGTCTGTGGGGTGAAGCGGTCTCGACCGTTCGGTTTACCGAGTGAAGCAATGGCCGACCGCTGGATCTACCGAGATGAAGCGATCGGAGCTTGAGAGGCGTCTGAAGTCTTGGGTGGAGAGCGAGCCATGCTGATCGAAATGAGCATCAAGGGACTGATGGTCGACCCCATCACGAACATGCCCATCGTGATCCTCAAGGACAAGCTGGGCGAGCGCGTCCTGTCGATCTGGGTTGGGATCTTCGAGGCCAACGCCATCGCCCTGCAGATCGAAAACGTCTCGACTCCGAGGCCGATGACGCACGACTTGCTGCGGAACGTCATTGCCGACCTCGAGGGCAGCGTCGATCGGGTCGTCGTGAGCGACCTCAAGGACAACACGTTCTTTGCGATCATTCATCTGACCGTCAGGGGAGAGCGCATCGCGGTCGATGCACGGCCGAGTGACGCGATTGCCTTGGCGTTGAGGACCCGGTCGCCGATCTTGGTGGAGGAGTCGGTCATCGACAACGCCAAGACCGTCGATTTCACGGCTGAGCCTGGCGATAATGCGCGGCTTCAGAAGTGGCTGGAAAGCCTTGATCCAGAGGAACTTGGCAAATACAAAATGTAATTGTCGGCCGGCCGACGTCCCTCCGGGTTGACACTCTCTAACCCCATCCCTACAATGGGCGCACCTCTTCACAGATTTGCGCCTCGTGAACAACGGCTCGATTCAACAGCTCAGTCCTGACGCGGCTCGTCGCCGCGGCACCCTCGTGCCCCTGGCGTTGGCCGCATGATCGTCGCCATCGCCAACCAGAAAGGCGGCGTCGGCAAGACCACGACCGCCGTCAATCTTGCTGCCGCGCTCGCCATGCGCGGACGGAAGACGCTGCTCATCGATCTCGACCCACAGGCCAACAGCAGTATCTCGTTTCTCGATCTGCAAGCGATCGCCAAGAGCACCTACGACGCGATCGCTGATCCGGCGTGCGAGTTGGCGGATGTCATTCATCCGGCGCAGTCGCTGAAGAATCTGTACATCGCCCCGGCGCGCATCGCGCTGGCCAAGCTCGAGGCTCGGCTCGTTGGCGAGCTCGACGCCCATTTCCGGCTGAAGGACAAGCTCGAGAAAGTGATAGGGGAGTATGCCCACGTCGTGATCGACTGTCCGCCGGCCCTCGGGCTGCTGACTGTCAACGCGCTCGTCGCGGCGACGCATCTGCTCATTCCTATTCAGTCCTCGTATTTCGCGCTCGAGGGCACCGACGACTTACTCGAGACCATTGAGAAGGTTCGTCAGCGTCCCAATCCTGGGCTGCGCATTCTGGGTGTCGTCATTACGATGCACGACAAGCGCACTGCGCTGGCTCGCGATATACGCGAACAAATCACGAAGGTATTTGGCGGCAAGGTTTTCCGCACGGTGATCAGCAAGAGCGTCCGTCTAGAGGAAAGCCCCGCCTACAAGGAATCGATCTTTACGTTCGCCCCGGACTCCACGGGCGCGACCGATTACTACAGTTTGTGCGAGGAGGTCATCGAGCGTGTCGAAGCGCGGACTGCCTGAAACACTGCGGATGCGGCATGACCATCACTACGTCGAGGCGCTCGCGGCATCCGCTGGTGAGCCGGTTGGTCGCATGGTGGCGATCGATCTCCTCGACCCGAACCCGAACCAGCCCCGCCAGGTAATGGGTGACCTGTCCGAGCTCATGGCCTCGGTCAGTGAGAAAGGAATCATCGAGCCGCTCGTGGTGCGGCAGCGTCTCGGTCGTTATCAGATCATCGCCGGCGAGCGTCGCTATCACGCCGCCGTGCAAGTCGGTCTGCGCGAAGTACCGGTCATCATCCGGGAATCGGATGACGTCGAGGTAATGGAGCTGGCGCTCGTCGAGAATCTTCAGCGCAAGGACTTGACGGCGTTCGAAGAAGCCGAGGCGCTCTTGCAGCTTCAGCAAAAGTGCGGTCATACGCACGAAGATCTAGCACGGAAGCTAGGCAAGTCGCGAACGGCAATTACCGAGTCTTTGTCACTGGCCGCAATGCCTGAAGAGGTTAGAACCCTTTGTCGGCTGGCCGACATTACCGCTAAGTCGACGCTTCTTCAGATAGTTAGACAGCAAGACCCTAAGAAAATGCTGGCCCTGGTCGAAAAGTTGGCCGGACAAGGCGCCGCCACGCGGCAGGCAGTCCGCAGCGAGACTGCAAAGCCCAAGGCGGGTCGACCCAAAGCCTACGTCTTTGCGTTCAAGCCCCCAACCAAAGCGTTTGACCTGCGATTGAGCTTCAAGAAGACAAAGGTCGAACCATCCGAGATCATCGAAGCCCTCGAGAACATCATTCGGGAACTGCGAGCATCAGCCCGAAGGTAACCACCTGCATTGCCGCACACGAGACGTCGAGCGTTGTCGCAGCGATGTCTTGTGCGCTGGTGAACTCCAATCGACAGAAGCAGTGCGCCGGCGAAGAGGCGGCAAACGTGGCCGTTTTCGGCGCAGCCGTCACGGATATGTCTGCGCGTTGGTTAACATAACGCATCTTATGCGACGTTGATAAAGCAGGCAGGAAAATCCGAGGAATACGCCTGAATCTCCTTCGCGGGGCGTTTAGGCGGTCCAGTTTCGTGTCGCAAACGACGCGTCCGGCACTTCGAACTGGATGGGTTCGTGTCTCGGTTGTTGCTCGACTTCGATCGTGCCCTCCGAGAGGGTGACGAAGAACGCGACGCTGTCGTGGCGACTGACGCCAAGGCACGTGAACGGGATGCGGATCTCGGCAACCGTTCCAATTGCCGAAATTAGTCCAGGACAGTCGGCGACGTCCCAGTCCCCTTTTGCCGAACGTCGGACGAGTAGCACATCCGCGAACTTTCCGTCGCGCCGCAGAACGATTTGCAGCCCCGCCGGCTTGAGGAATCGGACGGTCAGTCCCAACGCGCCAACCAGCAGCTCGCGTATCGGCCGTACGCCATCGACCCGGATAAAAAGGTGCTCGAGACTGACCCCGAACTCGACGGCCTGTATATTCGAACTCTCACTGACCTGGTGCATGGCGCCGGCAATCTTCGATGTCTCAAAGCTGCCAGCGCCGACCCATTCGAAGTAGCTCGTCACCTCGCCATCGATCTCTGGCCGGATGAGTCCCGTCGGCCGGCAAATGTCGACCGAAGGCGGCTGCGTCGTGATGTTCGTGACAAAGAGCTCCTCAGGAATGGGTGCGTCGAGGGCTCGATAGACGTTGCGCACGTGGCGCCGGAACAGGTCATCAAAGGCGAGATCGTGGTCCGACGAATGGTCGTCGCCGTACCACCAGAACCAGTCACTGCCCTCCGCAATCAGCATTTCCTCTCGCGCCCGAGCCAAAGCCACGTCCGAAATGCCTGCGGAAGGCGTGTCGATGATGCGACGCGCATCGGCGAGTTGACCCCACGCGCGATGGTCATCTGCATGGCCAATCCAGATGTAGAAATCGGAGTTGATCCACGACCCGGGGAAGATCGAGACGAGCGGCTCAGACGCGGTTGCGCACGCCTCACTCATCGTCACCGTGCGAATCTCTGGTTGCGAGGTCAACCGCGCATAGAGTGCACGAAGAAATGGCCGTCCCTGACCCTCGAAGTGTTCCCAGGCGTTCTCGCCATCGAGGATCACGAAGACCGTCGCCTCCTGGCCGGTGCGCGCCGTGTACCGAGCTCCGGCTTCCACGAGCCGACGCATTAAGTCATCGGCGGCTATGTCCGGTGGCCATGAGGCGTAGGAGAAACCAATGAGATCGGAAATCGCGTGATCTCTGAAACCGCACGCGACGCTTAGATTGGTTCCACCCACACAGTACGCGCGATACAGGTCCTCGGGCTGCTCGACGTTGCCCGCGCTGTCTCGGGTGAACGCACGATGGATGGACCGCGATAGGATGGCCTCATCGGTCGCCATCCATTTGAATCCCGCACGCGAGACCAGCGGCACCATTTCGTCGGATACAGAACCCTCAGACGGCCACAATCCGTCGGGCCGTCGTCCAAAGAGACGCTCGTGGAGTGTGATGGCGCGCGTCAACTGCTCGAACGCATCCTCCGGACGCCGGAATCGCTCGCGCGGCATCCGTGATTGCGGATGTGTGTGCAGATAGACATCCGTATCGCACAGCAGCGGCAGAATCGGGTGATAAAACGGCGACGTCGAAATTTCGATCTGACCGCGGCGCACCGCGTCGCGATACTCAGGCACCACCGCTCGCAGGATCTCGAGCTCGACGCTGCGCAGCAGCGCTTTGTCCTCCTCGGTGTAGCCGCGGTCCTTTGCGACCAGGGCACGAATGCGCTCGTCGCGTTCGAAATACAAGGCATCGATCCACACGAGCTTGTGCCACACCTGCAGGTCGCGAATGTCTTCGGTGGAGAACTGCGCCGCCACAGCGCGAGAGCTCAGTCCCTTGATAGTGCTGCCGCGTCGCGCAAGGAGTTCCGCGTAACGGGGAAACGGATCGATCATCCGCGGCTTGTGTGCGTGGAAGAAGTTCTCGACGCAAAAGGCGCGCTCGTCTTCCGTCAGCGCATCCGCCGGCTTCAACCCGAGTGTGAGGTGTCGATCGTGCGCTTCATCGCGAGCAAAAGCCTCCAGCTGAACCAGCAACGACGGCACCAGGTTGAACGTGACGCGCACCCGCGGAAACTCGCGCATCAGCGCCACCATCCCCCAGTAATCCTTGGTCCCATGCAGCCGCACCCACGGGAGGATGTGCTCGCCCGTCGCCAGGTCCTGGTAGAACGGCTGATGCATGTGCCAGAGGATCGCGACGCGGGTCATAATGCCGATACAGGAAGAGACGAGGAATTGTGAGGATTCTCGACCGCTACGTGATTCGCCAGCTGCTCATGCCTTTCGGCATTGGTCTGCTGGTGTTCACCTTCCTCATTATTATTCCTGAGCTCATGCGGTACGCCGAGGACTACATCGCCAAGGGCGCACCGATCTCGGCGGTGGCTCAGATCGTCGTGTCGCTCGTGCCCATGTCGCTGGGCCTCACAATTCCGATGTCGCTGCTGATGGCGCTGCTGGTGACATTCGGCCGCCTCTCGGCAGATCGCGAGTTCGTCGCGTTCCAAGCTTGCGGCGTCAGCATGCGGCGGCTCCTCCGCCCCGTTGGACTCGTCTCGATCCTGTGCTGTGCTGCGACGGCCTATGTGCTGATGGTCGCCGTCCCAGCCGGTAATCAACGCTCCCGCGAGATCACGTTCAACATCATCGCGTCGCAGGCCGAGGGCGAGGTCAAGCCGCGGATGTTCTTCGATCGGTTCCCGAATATCGTTCTTTACGTGCGGGAGGTCCCACCGAGCGGCGGATGGGAAGGCGTATTCATGTCCGACAACCGCAGCGGCGAGGGCTCGGCCGTCTACCTCGCGAAACGTGGGCGCATCGTCATCGATCGAAACAAGAAGACCGTCGAGGTGGTACTCGACGAAGGGACGCAGCACTCGGCCGATCCGACGGGCAAGTACGACGTCTCCAGCTTTGATCGTCTCCTGCTTAACCTGAGTCCGGAGGCGATGTTTCCGAGCGGCGGCCCGCCGAAGGGCGATCGCGAGATGTCGATCGCCGAACTTCGTGCGCGCGCCGACGAGATTCGTGCGCAAGGACAGTTCCCGCACAATCAGCTGTTCGAAATTCACAAGAAATTTTCGATTCCTGCCGCATGCCTTGTGTTCGGTTTGATCGGTCTGGCGCTTGGCGCAACGAATCGCCGCGATGGGAAGCTGGCGAGCTTCGTCATCGGCGTTGCGATCGTGTTCGCCTATTACATCCTGCTGTGGCTGGGCCAGTCACTGACGAAGGGACGCATGCTCACGCCGTGGCTTGCCGCATGGCTCCCTAATCTCGTTCTCGGGGTCCTCGGCATCATCCTCTTCAAGTGGCGGGGCCGCGTTGCGGATCGGCCGATGCGTGTGCCGCTTCCCGCGTTCTTGCTGAAGCTGGGCACGGTCACGGCACGGGGACGGAGCCGCTTCTTTATGCCGCTGGGCACGCTGGATCGCTACGTAGCACTCACCTACCTGCGTATGTGGGGACTCTCGGCGCTGGCGCTGTCCAGTCTGTTTTACATCTCGACCTTCACCGAGCTCACTGAAAAGGTCCTCAAAGGCGCGGGCACCTGGACGATGCTGTGGATGTTCATGCTGTATCAGACGCCCCAGTACCTCTACTACATCATTCCTCTCTCCGTGCTGCTCGCGACGCTGGTCACCGTGGCACTCCTGACGAAGAACAGCGAGCTCATCGTCATGAAGGCATGCGGAATCAGTCTGTATCGCGTGGCACTACCAATGGTGGCTGCGGCGGTGTTCGCTGGCGCGACCATCTTCGTGCTCGAACAAACAGTGCTCGGACCGGCGAACCGCAAAGCCGAAGCGATCAAGCATGTGATGAAGGGTGGTTCGCCGGAGACGTTCGATGTGTTCAATCGAAGTTGGGTGATGGGCAGTGACGGCGATATCTATCACTACAACTACTTCGACCCGCGCCAGCGTCGTTTCAACGGGCTGTGGCTTTATGAGTTCAACGCCGACATGACGCGGTTGACGAGACGCACATTCGCGCAGCGGGCCTCGTACGTCGCCGATGCCACTTGGCTGGTGGAAGAAGGCTGGACGAGAGAGTTTGACGCCGCCGGCGAGCGGATTGGCTTCGAATCGTTCAACCAGACGCGCAAAGTGTTAGAGCCGGCAGCGCTCTTCACCACCGAATCGCCCGATCCGGATTTCATGAGCTATACGCAGCTGCATGCGTACACTGAACGTCTGCGCGCCAGCGGACTCGATGTCGTGAAGCAACAAGTCGCGCTGTGGCGGAAGCTGTCGTTCCCGTTTGTCACGTTGATCATGACTCTGCTCGCTGTCCCCTTTGCGGTCACGATCGGGCGGAGCGGCGCAATGGCCGGCATCGGCGTCGCCATCGGCATTGCGATCGTCTATTGGACGACGATCAGCGTGTTCGCCGCCATGGGTGCTGGCGGTGTGATGGCGCCAGCCCTCGCGGCGTGGGCGCCCAACCTGCTGTTCGGTGCAGGCGCGCTGTACCTGCTGCTCACGGTGCGCACGTAACGAGCGCGTCAGCGACCTACTTTCACATCGTCCAACCACAACTGACCGTTGACGCCGGGTCGCGTGTGGATCGTGTCGATCACGAAGAGGACGTCGCGGACATCGGCAAGGACGGGCCGACCGGTTGTCGTGGCTTCGAGCGGCCGGAAATCGTCGAACGCTACTGCAATGGCTCGAGGTATCTCGTCGACATAAACCGAACGATGCCAGCTCCTGCCCTGTGAGCCGCCAGGTACACGCAGCTGGACCCATATACGCGCCGGACGACTGGATTGCGCCGTGAAGATCAACCGATCGTAGTTCGCAAGACCTTGCGGGACAGCCATCGAGAGTGCGACGAAGGGACTCTCGATCTGCGTACCGCCGAGCGCATATCGAAGGAGCAGCTGTGTGCCGCCAACCGACGGGATAACATCGAGCGCACCGCGCGAGCGCGGGCTGTTCTCGATGTGCCACTCGGTTGCCGGCCCGTTGCTATAACGCACATCCACTTGCGTCGGTGGGGCGATCCGCTCAGAGATCTGGTCTGCGCCTCGCGGACCGTCCAGGACATAGATGGGGTTCGACACCATCCACGGAATCGGCGGCTCACCCGGTGCGCCGGGCCACTGCAGCTCGACGCGGTACACACCTCGATCGGACGAGGTGTGCTCCAACTGAGCGCCCGAGACGGAGTGCACGCGTCGCCCATCGCGAAGCAATGTGACTGTGGCGTCATCCGGCGCATTGCTTCGCACCTGGAATGTCACGGGGCCCTTCGCGATGACGTCCTCCCCCATCGCAAAGCGGTCGCCCGCGCCTGACGCCGAAAACGAAAACGCCACTGGTCCAGCCAGCGCATCAATCGAAGAAAAAACGCGACCGTGGCGGATCGCATCGAGCACCCCACTGGCGTCCGCCCTCGGGTCCCCCGTTAACGTGACGTCTGGCAATGCGATCGAGAACGTGCGGAAGATCTGCTCGTACCCGGGCAGCGGCAGCGAGATGCGATTGTCGTAGGGATCACCAACGCTCGTGAGCGGAATCCGGGCGTGAGCATCGGCACCCGCCACTGCCACGACTGGACGCAGCGCCGTCAACTCGTCCCAGTGGTGCAGGGACTCCTTCGGGCGATCGAGCAGCGTCGCGAGAGTCTCCGGCTTCCGGAACGGATACGTCAAGAGTGAGCGCGCGATCGTGAGAAGAGGTTCATCACGCCACTCACTGTCGGCGTTCACCCACTCGAGACCGTGAACCGGCAGGCTCCAATCCGTCCAGCGTAACTGCGGCTTAGAGGAGAAGGGATGCGCCGCGATGGCCATTCCACCCAGTCGGGCGATGTCTTCAACGACGTCACGCGTTTCGCCGCCCAGCGAGTATGGCGTGTGCGGGAGACCCAGCGCCACGACGTGACCGCTCGCAGTGCTGATCTCGACGGCGTCGATGCACAGCACTCCGTTCCGATACGTGGGTGTATCCGGCTCGCGTGTGCCGTCGCCGTGATCGGTCAGAATCACAAACTTCAGCCCGGCTCGCGATGCCGCACGGGCCACATCATCGACCGTGCCCGTTCCGTCCGAACGTCGCGTGTGAATGTGAATCGCACCGCGCACCGGAGGGCGCAGCGGCGGCGACACCGCAAGGGTGCGGACGGCGCGCGGCATCGATGCGTAACAGCTGGCAGCGATCGCGGCAGCGATCAATCCCACGATCCATCGCCCGTGAATCATGCGCGGGGATGAAACCTATCGTAGATGCTTCGCATGCGCTGTTCGAGCACGTGCGTATAGATCTGCGTCGTTGACAGGTCGGCGTGACCGAGCATCATCTGGATGGCTCGCAAATCGGCGCCGCGCTCGAGCAGATGCGTGGCGAACGAGTGACGCAGCGTATGCGGGCTCAGACCTTTAGTGAGTCCCGCTTGGAGCGCGTAACCCTTGAGGATCTTCCAGAAGCCGACACGCGTCAGTCCCGGCCCACCGCCTTTGGCATTTACGAACAAGCGCGCGCTCGACCGCTTCCCCAAAAGCGCCGACCGTCCCTCCCGCAAGTACCGCTTGACCCAGTCCGCCGCTTCGTCGCCAATCGGGACAATACGCTGCTTGTTCCCCTTGCCCGAGCACGTGAGATACGACGCTTCCAGATTCACGTCGGCCGGACGCAGCGAGAGCAACTCGGACACACGCATGCCGGTCGCGTACAGCAGCTCGATCAACGCGCGATCGCGCAGGCCTCGTGGCGTGGTGATAATCGGCTGCTCGAGCAGTCGATCGACGTCCTCGACTGCCAGGTAGCGCGGCAGCACCTTCCACGCCCGTGGCGGACGGAGGTCGTCGGCCGGGTTGTTCGTGAGGCGCCCGTCGATGACCAGGAAACGGAAGAAGCCGCGATAACAGGCGACCGCGCGCGCAACCGACCGCGGCGAGCGGCCCTCGGCCATCAGATCGCGCACGTGCCCTTCGAGGTCAGTTCGCGTGAGCGCTTCCATTGCAGCCCCGCGTTTGTCGGCGAAATCTGCCAGACCGTTGAGATCGCGGGCGTAACTGTCGATGGAATTGCGGGCCAGCCGCCGCTCGACGGTTAGATGAGTGAGGTACGCGTCAAGCGGGGACACACTGCTCAAGGGCCGGGTCGGCTCCTACCTTTCGATGAGGCGCTTTACTAGAATTGTAGTCGTATGCCGGTTCGTTCCAAGTGGCAATCGCTACCCACGGAAGCCATCAACGCATTCAGTCTTGGGATCGACAAGCTGGACGCTGCCGATCTTGTCGATCTCATGATCAATGAAGATCGCAAGATGCTCGACGCGGTGAGGCGCGAACGTGAGCGCATCGCTGTTGGCGTCGAAATGGTCGCCAGCGCGCTCCGCAAAAATGGGCGCATCATCTTTGTCGGGGCCGGCACCAGCGGCCGGCTCGGCATCCTCGAATCTGCCGAGATGCCTCCGACCTTTGGCACCAGTCCGTTATTCGTGCAGGCGATCATGGCTGGAGGCCGTGAGGCGATCTTCAACGCGAAGGAAGGCGTCGAGGACAACTACGAAGAGGGAGCTCGCGCCATCAATCGTCTGCGGCCGACCAAGAAGGACGTCGTCATCGGCGTGTCGGCGAGCGGTATGACGCAGTTCGTGCGCGGTGGGCTGACACGGGCCCGCAAGAGCGGGGCGCGAATCATTTTCGTCACCTGCGATCCAGGGACCGAGTTGCAGACCTTTGTCGATCTCACGATTTCGCCGGGTGTGGGTGCAGAAATAATTGCCGGCTCGACGCGTCTCAAGGCTGGGACCGCGACCAAGCTGGTCCTCAACATGCTCACCACCGGGGCGATGGTGCGTATCGGTAAGACCTACGGCAACTTGATGGTGGACGTCCAGACAGGATCGGAGAAGCTCAAGGATCGCGCACGCCGCATCGTCAACATCGTGACCGGCCTCGAATACGACGAAGCCGACAAACTGCTGAAGGTCGCTCAATGGAACGTGAAAGCCGCGATCGTCATGCAGAAGACCGGGCTGACGTATGCGAAAGCCATCGCACGCTTGCGGAAGGCGCACGATTCGATGCGCGAAGCGCTTGGCGAGGACATCGAGCCGCGGCTGCGCGGTCTGCTCCAGGGACACGCTGAAGGCACCGCAGTCACGACTGTAGAGAGCGCGCTGACCGGAATGATTCCCTCACCCACCGCCGCCCCTCGCACTCAAAGACGCGACGCTGCCGGGCGGTCCAAATAGACCTCGACGGCCCGATGGACGTGCAGGAATGAGGCGGGCAACTGCGGCGTGATGCGACCGCGTATCATCCGTTCAACGCTTGCCGCTTTGTTTTCTCCTGCGGCGAGCAGCATCACGACCTCGGCCTTCAGGATCGTGCCCATACCCATCGTTAGCGCCTCACGCGGAACACGTGCGAGGTCGTTGTCAAAGAGCGCAGCACTAGCCTTTCTCGTCCCTTCGAGCAGCGTCACTCGATGGGTGAGCGCCGGCAGTGCGCTGGCCGGTTCGTTGAAGCCAATGTGACCGTTTCCGCCAATGCCTAGCAGCTGCAATCCGATTCCACCTGCCCGCGTGATCGCGGCTTCGTAGCGGTCGCACTCGGCCTGGAGGTCATCGGCTGCGCCATCGAGCCCGTAGAAGCGCTCAAATGCGAGACCGACGTGCTCGATCAGATGCTCGCGGATGAATCGGTGAAAGCTGGCCGGATGCGTGTGATCGATTCCGACGAACTCGTCGAGCGCGAACGCGGTGGCACGCGAAAAATCCGCTTGCCCGGCCGCAGCCAGTCGTCGGAGCTCGGCGTACACGCCGACCGGCGTACGGCCCGCAGGCACGCCAAGCACCACGTCCGGGCGCTGACGCAGCGTTTCGGTGACGCGTTGGGCGGCTGCGCGCGCCACATCTTCACTCGTCGTGAAAACCCTGATGTCCACCGTGGATTAGATGTACACCGGGATGACGACCTGACCGCGGGCCGCCGCGAGCGCAAGCGTCACCGCACCATTCGCGGGTTCGATTTCGAGCCGCCGAACTTCACTTCTCGGCGCAACTTCGGCCAGACGCGTCGTCACGCTGGTTACCAGCGACGGAATGCCCTTGAACATCCCGCCGGCGAGCACCGTGGGAAAGACGTCGCCGCGCATACCGAGACGGGTCACCACCGACGCGGCAGCTGCAGCCAGTTCGATCGCGGCGCGGTCGAGGATCTCCCCCGCCACCGCGTCGCCAGCTTCCATGGCGCGCTGCACCACGCCGGCAAGACCAGCAATGGCGTGGCGTTGGAGTCCGCGATCGTAGATGGCGTGGATCACCTCCGCTGGTGTCGAGAGCTGCATTTGGGCGAGCACGAGGTCCGTCAATAACGTCGCCGGTCCTCGCTGATCGAACTGGCGAACCACGGCTGAGAGTGCGGCTCGTCCGATCCAGAAGCCGCCGCCTTCATCGCCGAGGAGGTATCCCCACCCGCCGGCACGCGCGGCTCGACCCTCTGTATCACGTCCGTAGGCAATCGATCCTGTTCCAGCGACCACCACGACACCGGCCTGATCACCCGCTCCGGCAACGAGCGCGACCAGCGCATCGTTGACGACAATCGTCAGCGTTTTCTGGCCGATGCGGCGCATAACTTCCTTGATCGCTTGTGCGTCTCGCGGCCGATCGACGCCCGCAATACCAAGGCAGATCGCATCCAGTTTGATGTCGCGGTCACCCAGAGTCTCGTCCATGATTCGGTGCAGGATCTTCTCGACACCGAACTCGCCCATCACCTGCAGATTGGCGCCGGACGCACGCGCCTGGGCGAGGACCTCACCGCGATCGTCGGCGAGCAGGCACACGGTCTTCGTTCCCCCAGCGTCGATGCCGAGTACGTGCATAGGTCAGCTCAAGTATGATGGTACATTCCTGTTTCTCACATGCAGCGTCGCGTCTCGCTCCAGGTAGGCGGCCTTCTCCGTATGGCACGTCCGCTGATCGTTCTTTGTGTCGCGATGCTGATCGTTCCCGCAACCCATAGCGGGACTCTCTCTGCAGCGAATGCACCGCTACGAACGTTCTGGACGTCGCGCGCCTCGCTCGGGTCGCCCGAGGGGGTGCGCCGTGCCGTGTCCGCCGCTGCCGCGGGTTCATTCGATACGGTGATGGTGCCGGTCGCGCTCGTTGCCGACGCCTTTCAAGTGTTCGACGGCGCTCGCGAGATGATCAACGAAGCGAGAGCGCGTGGTCTTCGCGTGCACGCGTGGATTGAAGTGACGCTCGTCGCCGCGAACGGCGAGCTGCCGCCGTCACGCGAGCATGTGCTTTATCAGCATCCCGAATGGCTGATGGTGCCGCGCGAGCTCGCGACTGAGATGCTGAAGGTCGACGTGCGAACCCCGGGATACCTCGGCCGCCTGACACGATGGGCGCGCGCGAATCCGACACGCGTCGATGGGTTGTACGTCTCACCACTTGCAACCGACGCCGCGTCGTATCTGGTCGCCGCAGTCACGGCCGCGGGAAAGCGTTACCCAGTGGACGGCGTATTCCTCGACACGGTGCGCTTCCCTGGCGTGGATTTCGATTACAGCCGCCATGCCATGGAGATCTTCCGTGCCGAGACGCGGCCTCAGCTCAGTGCCGAAGAGCGTGCGCGACTCGATGAAGTCGAGGCGATCGATCCGTTCGGCTACGCCGAAGAGTTCCCCGAACGGTGGCGCGCGTTCCGGCAATCGCGTCTGACGAGTCTCGTGTCTCGCCTGAGAACGGCGCTCAGCGAGATCAGTCCGACGCTCGTCATCAGTGCCGGAGTGCCATCAGACCCGAGCCACGCGCTGGCCGAGTCGTTCCAGGACTGGACGAAGTGGATGGAAACCGGCCTCGTGGATGGCGTCGGCCGCCGCTCGGGAACGAGCGGAACGATCGTCTTTTCTTCCGACGCCTTTTCCGCCGCACCGCGCTAGACGCCTATGGCGTCGCACTTCGCCGCCGCACGCGAAATCCTGCAGCAGGCGATCGCCGATCGCGCCTTTCCCGCCGCAGCGATTGAGGTCGGCAATTCGCACCAGCCGCTATGGCGCGAGGCCTGTGGCCGCCTGACGTTCGATCCGGAGTCCATTCCGACTCGCGACGATACCGTCTTCGATCTCGCCTCGCTCACCAAAGTTCTTGCGACGACGACGCTGGTGATGCGATCGGTCGAGCGCGGCATTTTGTCGCTTGATGATCCCGTCGCGCATCATGTAGCTGGCTGGCGCGACGAGGGCTCAGTCGTTGTCACGATCAGAGATCTGCTTTCACACTCTGCGGGACTCGCCGCCCACGTGCCCTTCTACCGCGACCATCAGGGCCGCGACGCATTCGAAGCGGCGATCTTGAACACGCCACGCGCGTATGAGGCGCGGTCGAAGTCCGTCTACAGCGATCTCGGGTTTATGCTGCTCGGCTTCGTCCTCGATCGGATCGCACCACTCGCCAGGCAGCTCGACACGCTGCGCGTGCAGATGGGCAACATTCAAGAGCTGCAGTTCACGCCGCCGGCGATCTGGAAACCGAGGACGGCCCCGACTCGGGTCGATCCGTGGCGTCGGCGACTGCTGATTGGCGAGGTCGATGACGACAATGCATGGGCGTTGGGCGGAATCGCAGGACACGCCGGGCTCTTCGGCGTAGTCGGCTCGGTCGGCGAGTTCGCACGTCACGTGCTGCAAGTGCTCGACGGCCGCATCGGAGCGTTCACGCGGACGACCGCCGAGACGTTCATCGCACGGCGCACCGAGATTCCCGACAGCTCGCGAGCACTCGGTTGGGACACGATGTTGCCGACGTCCTCGTGCGGTACACGCATGTCGCCGCGGGCGTTCGGGCACGTTGGCTTCACCGGCACGTCGTTGTGGATCGATCCGGAGCGTCCGATCTACGTGACCCTGCTCACCAATCGCGTGCATCCGACACCGGACAACAATGCGATCGCACGTGTCAGGCCGCTGTTGCACGACGCCATCATTGACGCGTTGTAACGCGCATGCGTTCGTTGCGTGAGTGAGGAGCGGGTTTACACTGCTAGAAGCGCCTGCCGCCGGGAGGACCTTGCTGACCCGTGCCTGGTCCACCGAAGCCGCCCGGGTTGCCCGCAGGGCCGGGCCCGCCGCGCGGGAAAGGCTGACCGAATCCACCGCGACCGTCAGGCTCACCTCGCCGGCCGCGTCCCTCGCCTCGCGGGGGCCCTCCACCGAGCGGCTGACCACCGCGACCGCCAGGAGCCTGTTCTCCGGTCGGACCACCAGCCGCAACGCTCATCTGCGTGGCGAGGAACACCCACTCGTTGTACTTGTCGTGATTGTTGTAGATGCGCAGCGAGGTCGCCTTGCTTTTACTCACAACGCCAAGGACTCCGCCAGGTGCCTGACCCGCGGTAACGGGATTCGATTGCACTCCGCCTGCTGACATCTGCGGCTGTTGCTGTTGCTGCTGAACGATGGCAGGACCGCCGCCCCGCTGTTGTTGCTGTCCCCCGCGACCGGCCTGCACCGGTGCAGCGGTGGCCGCGAGCGCGAGTTCGGGGCTGCCTGGTCCAATAAGCTGAAAGTCGTCGTTGGTAATTGGGTCCTTGAACTGCTTCCTCAGAAACCGCTCGTTGAGCAGCACATCGAGGTTAGGCGGAAGCGCGTTGCCGTACTTTTTCTGGAAAAGCATGACGGCACGCGCGTACTGCTGACCGCGGAAGATCAGCTCGGTCTCGCGCTCGCGCTTCGCCAATGTCGAGAACACCGGCAGCGTCGTGCTGAGCACGATGGCGATGACGGCCATGGCCACCAGCAAGGCGGCCATGGCATATCCGCGATCGGACGGGGCGTGCTCGATTCGCACGGTCTTTCTCGAGTGCCGTTAGGGCACGGTGATCGTTGTGGTAGCTGGGACAGTTCCGCCGCTTTGCAGCGTCGCAGTCATCGTTATCGTGAATGTGTTGTCGGTCGTATAAGTATGTTGCGCTGTCGGGCTTGTGGTCGTTGTGGCGGCAGTCCCATCTCCCCAGTTGAACTGATACTGCGTCACAGGTGCGGATACGGTCGCTGTCGCCGTGACAGTGCGCGGTGCAGTGGTTATCGAGGCGCTCACTGTGGCCGTGGCGGCAGCACTGACCTGTATCACTTGAACCGTAGTCGAACTTTCACCGTTGGCGTCGGTTCCCGTCAGGCGTGCCGTGTAGGTCCCGGCCTGCGCATACGTGTGCGGAACAGTGGCTGCGCTGCTCAACGTACCAAGGCTCTGGCTCGAGTTGTCGCCGAAGTCGAGGACGGCCGATGTCAGGTTCCCCGAACCCTGCGCACGCTGCGCAGTGAAGACGACGGTTTGACCCACGGTGGCGGTTGCGCACGTAGCGGCACTTCCGACCGTGCACGTCAAGCTGACAGATGGTCCCGGCACACCCGTCACCTTCGTGGTCGCCGTCTTCGTGCCCGCCGCCACGCTAATGTCGGTGTCGCCGTTCGTCGTCAATGTCACGCGCGCTTCGCCCTGGGCATCGGTGGTCGCAGTTGTGCTGTTCAGCGTTCCCCGCGTGGCCGAGAAGCTCACCGGGATGTTCGGGAGTAGCCGTCCGGCTACACCGACAACCGTCGCGACCACGTTGACCGTCGCGCCAGCGCTGGTGGAGACACTCGACGGGTTCGCGCGAACCGTGACGGTATCGACGGCGGCGCTGCCAACCGAGATCATCACCACGTTGCTGTTCGCAGTCGTTGTCGTGGTGGCCGGCGGCGTCGTGCCGTCGCCAGTACTCGGCGGCGTTGTCGTCGTCGAACTCCCGCCGGAGCCGCCAGACGACGCGCGCACTTCTGCCACACCGGAGTCATTGCCGGCAAAGAACATCGTTGTCGCAACGCCGTTGCGAGTCTGTGCTTCGACCGGCTCCAGGCGACCCAGCGTCGTGGTGAACCGAACCGTGGTGCCGTTCTGCACAGGCGTTCCGCTCTGTTCGAGCACCATCGCCGAGATGCTCGTGCTGCCGCCGGTCTCGACCACGCGGCTTCCCGCGTCGATCGTCACAGTCGAATTGGTCGGTGCGAGTAACGGCACACGGTCGCAACTGATCGCGACCAGCATCGCCAGAACGCCGAGGTTGAAAATGATGCGCGTGAACATCGTCTCTACCATTCCGAATAGGGGCGGCCATCGGACCCGGTTCCGGTCGCGCCGCTCTTCACGTTCCAAATGCCTGGCTCAGCGGAGGGATTCGCTGCGTCTGGCTCGGACATCGTCGTCTGCCAGCTGTCCACCGACAGCGTGAACGGATCCGGCTTGATTTCCCGCAGATACTTCTCGGCAACCAAGGCATCGAGCGATTGCGGATACTTCTGCTTGTCGGCGTAGTACTCGTCGATGGCTTTGCGCATCTGAAATAAGTCCTCGCTCAGCGCCGCCTCTTTTGCCCGCGTCACGCTCGTGCCGTACAGTGTCAACCCAATGCCGGCAAGGATGACGGCGATCGCCATCACCACCAGCAGCTCGATGAGCGTGAACCCCTGACTCCGCTTCATGACTCTTGACCGCACCCTTGCGAGAGTTACCAGTCCTGGTACTTGGTACCGTCGAGAGCGGTGCCCTTATACGTCGTGTACACGTCGAACACGTTCTTGCCGCCCCAGGACTGCGAGTCCGGCCGATCCTGGTAAGCGCGCTTGCCCCAATCCGTGCTGTTGATCATTGGATCGATGGGAATCCTGCGCAGGAACTTCAGCTTCCGTCCGGACGCATCGTTCGCGGCCGACACGCCATTGACGAGCGTCTCGAGATCCGGCGGGTAGCCTTCGTTGCCCGGCTCGAGCTCGGTCGTCGGTATCTGCCCTTGATCGACGGCGTCCTTGAACTTGTCGATCGCCGTCCGCACTTCACGCAACGACCGGCGGAGTTCCACTTCCCTCTGTCTTTGTGAGACGACCTGAGCCATCGGCATAATCGTGGATGCCAGGATCATCAGGATCGCCGTCACGACGACCAGCTCGATAAACGTGAAGCCGTGCTCGCCGCCCTTCATCTCACCGTGACCATTGGAATCGGCGCGAACTGCAGCGCCGCCGGTGTGCCGCCCGGACCAGACGCCGAGCCATTGACCATGAGGTTCGCGTTTCCTGGTCCAACCGTTTCGAACAACAACGCCGCAACGAGACCTGTGCCTGCCACGCCAGTTGTGTCACCGGACCGCACGATGGCGAGATCGAGTCTTCCTGCAGCCGCGTCGCCCTGTTGTGTGAATTGCGCCTGGACACCACCCGAGCGGAGGAACGGTCCTTCCTGCGCGACACGCAAGCGCAGCACCGCCGGGTTATAGGTGACTGTCAGCGACACGCTGGAGATCTGCGATGCACCTGTAATCGAGACCGGCACGGTATACGGGCCGGCGCCAACCCTGAAATCCTGCGGGACGGACACGAGAATCTGCCCGCCTCCAGCAGACATCGCACCGGCAGGGCCCGTGGGCGGTGCAGCCGTCGGAGGCGCCGCCGCGGGTGGCGGCGCGGGCGCAAGCTGCGTTTGTGGCTGCGGCTCGGGGACCGGTGCTGTGGGCTGGGCAAATTGCGGCTGCGTGGGAGGCACCTGGACAGGTGCGGGTTGCGGCGTCGCTAAACCGACTGGCGCTGCGCCCGGCTGCGCGAGCAGGGGCGGCGGGCCGCTCAATCCGAGATTAGCCTGCGTGCCGATACGAATCGGTCCGACGTCCTGCGGCGTGAGCTCGTGAGTCCGCACGATTCTCGGCGTCAGGAGCATGACGATGTCACTCTGCGTCACGCTGGTGTCGTTGCTCGAAAAGAGCTGTTTGATGACCGGGACCCGCAACAGCCAGGGAAAGCCGGTGAGCAGCTTCCGCTGATCCTCACGAAGCAAACCGGCTAGCAGCGACGACTCGCCTTCACGCAGTCGCAGCACCGTGGTCACCTTTCGCGAGCCGAACGACGGCAGTTCCTGACCGGCGATTACGACGCCGGCGCCGAGCGTGCTGCTCTCGACGAACAGCTCCATGCGGATGTCACCTTCATAGGTGACCTTCGACGTCATCTTCACGTTGACACCGACCGAGCGGTAGTTGAAGGACGTCAGCGGCTGTGAGTTCGCACCCCCCGCCGCCACCGGCGTGAACGTCGTGGACGGCACGGGAATGTCTTCACCGAGGTTCAACTCGAGCGGCACGCCCTCCGCTCCGCGGAGCTGCGGCTTGGCGATGACCTTCGTTTCGGTGTCCTGTTCGAGGAAGCGAATCACCGCTGAGGGAACGGCAAGATAGAAATCGCTGGTGCTGACACCGCGCGAGATGGTGTTCGCGTTGAACGGCTGTGCGTTCAACGACGCTTCGCCGGTCGTACCGACCGATCGCGGATCGCGCTCAGGTGAAAACACTGCGTTGATCGCGTAGTTCCCCAGATCGATCCCGTACTTCTTGGCGCGGCCGCGATTGACCTCGAGGATCTGCACATCGACGATGACTTCGGCGCGCGGCTTGTCGTTGCTCTCGATCATCCGCTCGATGATCGCCATCATCGCAGTCGTCGCCCGGACGTTGATGACACTGGCCGTCTTGTTCGCGCTGATCACCGGCGCCAGCTGCTGGCCGCCGATCGGCCGGATTACCTGGTTGAGCATCTGCGCGAGCTCGAGCGGATCGACGTGGGAGATGTAGAAGTTCTGAACCAACTGCTCTTCGTACTGGGCCCGCTTCTGCGCGTTATCCGGAATGATCAGCACCGTCTTCGAATCCTGAACCTTGAAGAACAGCTGATTCGCGGTCACGATCGAATTCAGCGCCTCTCCGAGCGTGACCCCGCTGAGGTTTACGGTGTAGACCCGATCCTGGAATGTGCTGTCGAAGGTGATATTGATACCCGTCGATTTAGAGATCGCCCCGAAGATGTCGCGCAGGCTCGCCTGGTTGAACACAATCGGCGCCATCACGGTGTTCAGATTGAACAGCGTCGGCGCCCCCTCCTGGCGTGCTTGCTCGCGCAGCTGTTGCACCGAGTTGCGCGGCCGGGAGGCCTCGATCTGATCGCGGAGCGTCCGTTCGAGCTCGGTGACCTTGGCGGCAAGCTGCCTGTTCGGTGGATCGAATTCGCTGGCGCGGCGGTACTCGCGAAGCGCGTCTTCGAGCTGTCCGCGCACTTCGGCGACGCGCGCCGCGTCGAGGTGAACCTGCGAGGCGCTAATCATCGCGCGCTCGTACGCGATGCGGTACTCGGCGTTGTTGGGATCCTTATCGACGGCACGGCGATAGTGATCGACCGCCGTCTCCCAGTCGCCGGCCCGCGCCGCGTCTTCTCCGTGGCTGAAGGCCCGACCAGCCGCGCATGCGACGCCGAGGCTGGCGATCACGATCAGCGCTGCGATTCTGACGTATGCGTGTCTCATTGTCCTGACAGCCGGATTGTCTGCCGGCCTCTCCCATCCAGGTAGATGAGGTCGGCCGAGTTCTCGCCAACCCGCAGCAAACGATAGCGCCCTTCGATCACGTCGCCTTCTTTCCCGTTGAACACGTTGCCACGGCCGTCGCTGAGAACTGCCACGCGGCCCGGAGCATTGGTCGGCTGAAGGTACCCGATGAAACGGAGTGGAATCGGTGGTAGTGGCGGAGGCGGCGGCGGTTCCGTCGGCACCACCTCGATGGGCACTGGCCGGCGCGTCGTCTGCGCTCGCGCCGGCGGCGCCGCAGACGCCTTGCGCTCGAAGCGGAATGGATTGCGATCTGGTTCGCTCAACGCGGCACGCTCGCGCTGTAGGAGCTCCATCCTGATATCGGTGACCTCGTCACGGGCGCTGGTCTGCGCGCCGCGACCACCGCGTGCGGCGGCAGCACCGGCGAGACCGGTGGTCGGCCCGGCCAACGGCCAGATCCAATACCCGACGGCACCGCCCGCCAGTAACACGAGCACGAGCGTGAGCACGCGCGTGCGCGTCATCGGCTGGCGCTCCGGTAGTACGTGGACAGATCCATGGCTAGACGCAGCGTCCCTTCGTTGCTGCCTTCAGCCAGCGAGATGTTCTCGATGACTACGAACTGCGGCGCGCTTTCAATGGCGTGGATGAAGCTTCGCAGGTTGTTGTACGTGCCGGTCAGCACCACGTTTACTTTGAGCTTGGTAAGGGTGCTGCCGCGCTCCTCGACCGGCTCGTAGCGGCTTCCCTGGTAGGCGAGTCGATTCTCCTGTGCGAGACGCTGTACGCGTCCATAGGTCAGTCGTCGTGCACCAGACAAGTCCTGCGCCAGCACCATCGAGTAAAACGTTTTGAGCTCGTTGGACGCGCGTTCCTTGCCCGTCAGCGTGCCGTTGGCTTTGTTGAATTCCGTTTGCGCGCCGGTCTTGGCCTGCTCCGCCGCCACCGTCCGCTGCTCGACCGTGGCGACGCTCTGGTTTAGCGGGCGCACCACGAACACATAGAGCAGCACGTTGACAACGAAGCCGACGGCGATGAGCACCACCGCACGCCGGTGCTCTTGAACGACCCGGCGAACGAGCCTCGTGGCGTGGGTGTCAGTCACTGACCGCCCTCCCGCCATTTGTCGCCGCCTTGGCCCCAGGTTTTTCGCCAGCGGCGCTCGTCGTCTGCTGCACGTACGAGCCTTCGATGACCGCCTCGAGCAATCCGTCGTCGGTGGCCTGTTCGTCCGTCGTCAGGACGTTGTGGAATGCACCGGTCATCTCGAGTTCGTCGAGAAACTTCTCGAGGTCGCCGATCTGCCGGGCCTCGACACGCATGCCGATGATGAATCGCCCGTCTCTCTCGAGTCGCGGCTGGACGGCGGTGATCCGGACGTTCTCAGGCAGCGTCTTCTCGAACTGCGCCAATAAGTCCGTCCAGGAGAACGCCCGCATCTCGATGATTGACTTGGCTTCCCGCGCCGCCGCTGAGACGACCTCGAGCTCCTTGGCATCCACCTGGGCGCGGACGCGTGCAGCTTCGGCGCGCAGTCTCGACGCCTCGTTCTGCGCTTCCACGGCGCGGGCGCCCAGCGACCGCTGACTCGCGGCTAACTGCACCAAACTGATCACGTTGAACATCGTGAACAGGATGACAAACGCCGCGAGCGCACCGAGCCCGGCCTGAACTACGCGGATGTTGTAGAACGGTCGCGTCGAAAGATTGGTACGGAGCATCAGGCGGTGACCGCTTCCCGCCGCGTGCGCAGCAGCATCCCGACCAGCGGTGATAGCGTGGCCATCAATTCCGGCGTCGGTTGAATGCGGTCGGTGAGTGCCGCGCCGCGAGTCGGATCGATCGGCTCCACGTGCGCACCCATGTGCTCCTCGAGATTGCGGCGGGCCATATCAACAGCGCCGGGAGTCTTTCCGAGTCCGCCAAGCAGGATGCGCGTGAAGCCTCGCCCGCTGAGCCGATCCTGGTAATACATTGCAGTCTGGTGCACGACGTCTTGCAGCGCCTCTTCGTCGCCCTCCGCTCGATTGCGAAAGAAAATCAGTTCCTCGCGCCTGAGGATCACGATCGACGTGTATTCCGGACGCATGTGCACGACGAGCCAGTCGCCGTTGGCCGCCGGTCCCGAGCTCAGAAACAGGTTCACGACGCCGAACGTAGCCAGGTCCACGAGTCCGGCCTCAATCCCCGCTTCCTCGCACACGCTCTCGTACTCACGAATGATTTCGCGACGGGCCGCCACCACCACGAACTCGTTGCCATCCGTGCTTCGCGTTCCAGGGCTGTAGGTGACGCAGGCGTCCTCGACGGGAAATGGCGTCGACTTCTTCATCTGCCAGCGAATCAACTGATCGAGATCGTCACGGCGCGCCGGTGTCTGATCGAAGCGAACCAGCGAGACCTTTCCAACCAGATCCGGCACGACCAGCGCAACACGCCGCGGACGCACGCCGACGCTGTCACAGGCGGCGCGGAGCGCCCGCACCACGACGTCGCGGTCCGGCATGTTCACCGCCATCAGCGACGGCACTACCGCGCCACTCGGCATCGGCTCGACGGCGTAACCCTGAACGACGGCGTTTTGACCGCGGCCGCCAAGAACGGCAATCGACACCGCTTCCGGCGCGATCTCGATCGCGGCGTCGAGCGGTGGGCTCGCCAGCCAGGATGCTAAGAGGCTCATTCGACGAACGTCACCTTGTTGATTTCACGCAGCGTCGTCAGCCCCGTGAGTACTTTTTCGATCGCAGATTCTCGGAGGAAGCGCATGCCCTCTTCGCGCCCACCTGGCAGCCACTCCCGCGCCGGAGGCACCGGTGAGCCGGGCCAGGCTTCCGCTTGCGCTGCTCGTGGCAGTAGCACTGATTGCCGCACCCGCCCGAGCGCTCAGGCGGCGTTCCCGGGGCGGAAC
>DAINQP010000018.1:0-12036 GCA_036742665.1 Vicinamibacterales bacterium
GTTGGCCGAGACGATCAGCACGGTCAGCAGCGTCACGATCGAAAACAGCGCCAGGCCGTCGCGTGTCCGAAGCCCAGGCCGAATTCTCGACCATTGAGACGCGGATTCGGCCTGGGCTTCGGACACGCGACGGCCTGGCGCGAGGCGGCCGATCAAATCCACGGAACCTGCAGCGCGATCCACGACGAAGCGCTGCGCCGCTTCGGGCATCAGCACGCGCCAGAACGCCAGCAACGGCAGCCACAGGTCTGCTCGCTCGGCGGCCATCGTGCCGCGGAAGAGCGGCGGAGCCACGCCGATAATCGTCGCCGGGATGCCGTTGACATCGATTCGGCGGCCAACGACATCGGACGCTCCCCAGAAATGGTTCTTCCAGGTCTGATCGCTGATGACGGCGGTCAGGCCGGTGGTGCCCGACAGCTCGCCGTCAGCACGGGTGAATCCTCGCCCGAGCGCCACCGACACACCGACGGTCTCGAAGTAATTGGCGTCCACCGCGGTCAGAAATGCCGGATAGGTCCCGCGGTCCAACGTCATGTTCACGCGGCGGTTCGTGAATGCCGTCAGCGCTCGCAGCGTCTTGGTCTGTTTTTGATACTCCAGGTAGTCGGGAACGCTGAAAAAGCCAGCGCCGGGCCGATCGGCCAGGGCGATTTTCACGAGATCGTCCGCGGTCACGCCGGGCGCGGGACGACGCACCATGCCGTTGACCATCGAAAAGATGGTCGTGTTGATGCCGATCACGAGCGCAATGAGGATCGCGGCGGTCGCGCTGAGTCCTGGTGAGCGGGTGAGAATGCGCGCGCCGAATCGCAGGTCTTGCAACAGCTGCTCGACGCCCACGCGTGTCCATACGGCCCGCGTGTCTTCCTTCACCAGCGGCACGTTGCCGAACTGGAGCAGCGCCTGACGACGCGCCTGCTCAGGGGTCATCCCGCGGCGGATGTTCTGCTCCGTCTGCCGCTCGACGTGGTCGCGCAGCTCCTCGTCGAGATCGCGGTCACGGTTCCGACGTCGCCACCTGCTCATCACGGTTACCGAGAGCGGAGCATACTCCCGCTCCTCTCGGTAAGCAAGGAGAACACAGAAGGTAGAATCCTGGTGGTGTCCCGCGCCGCTGCAAAACTGATCATGACGTTTCTGGTGCTGGCCGCGGCGGGGGTTGCCTTCCGGCCGTGGATCGAACAGCACCTCGAGAGCCGCGCCCGGACGGCCTACTTCGAGCGCGGGCGGGCCTATGCGCCGCGCGTCATCGAAGAGCTCGCGCCGCTGCCGCCCGACTTGCGCGAAGCTTCCGGCCTGGCGGTGAGCCGGACCCAGCCAGGCGTGCTGTGGGCGCACAACGATTCGGGCGACACGCCGACGCTGTACGCGGTGAACCAGAAGGGTGCGCTGCTGGCGAAGGTCGCGGTGCTCGACGCGGAGGCGATTGACTGGGAAGACATTGCCGGCGGTCCCTGTCCCGAAGATGGCGCCACGACTCATTGCCTCTACATCGCCGACACCGGCAACAACAGCCGCGCACGCGAGGTCCTCACCATCTACATCGTCGATGAGCCGTCAATTGGCGAGACAGACGCCGGCCGGCCGCTGTCGGTGAAGGCGCGCGCGTTTCGCTTCCGCTATCCTGACGGCCCCGAAGATACGGAGGCGATTGCCGTGCTCCCGAACGGCGACGTGACGATCGTCAGCAAAGGACGCATGCCATCGATCTCGTTTTTCGGCTTCGCGAAGTCCGATATCGTGAAGGCGCTGATGAGCCATGACATCCTGAGGGCCGCGCCTCAGGGCAACACAGGAATCTCGCCAGACCAGGGACTGGGCCGATGGGTGACCGCGGCGGCCATGTCGCCTGATGGCAGGACGCTCGCGGTCAGAACCTACAGCGAGATCTTCTTCTACACGCTCGAGACCACGCTGCAGGGCGACCGATGGCGCGATCTGAACAGGCCGTGTTTCCTCGGTGAGATCGAGCCGCAAGGCGAGGCCATGGACTATCTCGACGACCAGACGCTGATCATCGGTTCAGAAACATCAAAGGGCCGGCAAGGCGTACTGCATCGTGTGCAGTGCTCGATGTAGTGTCCGGGCTTTAGCCGGACTTAGGCCGCGCGACTGCGGAGGCGAGCCAGCGCAGGAGCCCACGTGTCTGGCGCGGACGCCACATTCAACAGCGGTTCGACGGGCAGTAGCCACCCGGCATTGCCGGGAGGCGCAACCGTCAATGCGTGCTCGACCAGGCGCATCGCATCTTTCGGATCTCCAGCGGTGACCAAAACCGCCGCTTGACCGACCGCGGCGTCGAACGATGACGCTGGCATAGGGACCGCATCAGGCATCGCCGCACCGCCCTTGAGAATGCCCATCCCGAGGTTTGCGAGCGGATGCGTCGGGACGCGCGACAGCGCCTCCTGAAAGGCGGTTACCGCGTCAGTCCGCCGCTGCTTGCGCGCGTGCAGTGCGCCAATGGCGTACCACGTATTTGCGCAGCACTCGCGGGTATACAGGTGACCGCTCGATTCAAACGACAGTTCACGTTCGAGGGAAGCGAGCGCGCGAGGTTCGTCGCCGCGCGCCAGGTACACCAGGCCGCGCAGCCAGTGCAGCGCAACGCTGGTGAAACGCGCCGGTCCGGTGTGTTCGCTCCCCTGGCTCGCGATGCCCGCCTCGAGTTCGCGCTCGGCGTCATCAAGTGCCTGCCGCGCAACGTGCACGGTGGCCGACAGCCAATGCGCGAGCGGAAAGCCAGGCAGCAGGGCCAGCGTGCGCCGCGCCTCGCGCAGCCGCTCTTCACCCCAGCCCACATACGCGAGCCGGAGATGGTGACGCCAGTTGTCCTCTTCGAGCGTCACGGCGCGGCGTGATGCGGCGAGCGCATCGGTGTGCTGACCAGTGCGATCGAGCACGAACCCCAGCGTCGCCCACGCCTCGCCATAGTCGGGACTGAGACGACACGCCTCGCGCGCGTGCTGCGCCGCGAGCGCCAGTGCCGCGATGTCAGGTGATTCATCGGCGCGCGTCATCTCGAACTGCATGATGCCCGCGTTGGCGAGGCCGACGTGCGCCGACGCCTGGTCCGGCGCGCTGCGCAACACACCTTCGAAGACGCCGCGCGCGCGACGGATCTGCTCCGCCTCCAGTGTCTCGAGCGCGGCGCGTCCTTCGATCCACGCGCGATGCGGCGCGAGCAGTGCCTCGAGCGAGTCGTCTGAGGCTCGCGCCGTGGTCCGTGTCACGACGCCAGTAAAGCGATAGCCCTGTCTCGGCACCGTCTGGATATAGGCGTCGCCGGACGGGCCATCGCCGAGCACGCGGCGCAATCCCGAGATCGCCTGCTCCAAGCTGTTGTCGGTCACCGCCAGGCCGTCCCATGCCGAGGCGATCAGCTGATCCTTCGAGACAACCGTTCCGGCATGGGCGAGGAGAGACAGCAGGACGCCGATGTAGCGATCCGGAATCGGTACCACCTCGCCGCCGCGCGTCATACGGCGGGCCGCAGTATCGACAAGGACGTTGTCGAACGAGTATGCGGACACGAGAGCATAATACGCGCAATGAAATCAGCTCTCGGCTTTGGGTTCTGGGCTCTGGGCATGGTGGTGTGCTCCGCGCCACTTCACGCCGCGGATAAGACCACTGCGGGCGAGCTCATCACCGAACCGCCCACGCTGCTCTCACTCGGCTTCGAATGGCGCATCGACGGCGACGACAACCGCAATGCTCAGGTCGCCGTCTCCTATCGCCAGGCCGGCGAGCAAACGTGGAAGGCGGGCCCTCCGCTGCTGCGCATCGGCAACGAGCGCATCAACGAGAACGCGCTGCAGTACATGACGCCAAACGGCTTCGCTGGCAGCATCTTCGATCTCCAGCCGGGGACCAATTACGAGGCGCGGTTCGTGCTCTCAGATCCTGACGGCGTGAGCGGCCGAACCGACCGCATTGTCTCCGTGCGGACGCGCGTCGAGCCGATGCCGGCCACGGGCGGCAAGGTCTATCACGTCTATCCGCCCGCATATAAAGGCGACAGGCAGGAGCCGGCGTTCACCGGCCTGCTGGCGGCGTATTACACGGGCTCATCGCACTCGGACAACTTCAACACCTATCCGGCGCGCGTGCAGCCGGGCGACACCATCCTCGTGCATGCCGGCGTCTACAAGGACGACCGCTATCGGTACGGCGGCGGACTCGGCACTGTGTCGAGCGGCACGTATTTCCTGACCCAGAGCGGCACCGCCGACAAGGCGATCGTGATCAAGGCCGCCGGCGACGGCGAGGCGGTCTTCGACGGCGACAACGCCTACAACCTGTTCAACGTCATGGCCGCGAACTACAACTACTTCGAGGGGCTGACGATTCGGAACACCGAGCTCGCCTTTCAAGGCGGTCTCAAAAACATCACCGGATCGAGCGGCTTGACGATCAAGCGTATGCGTTTCGAGAACGTCGGCCGCGCGATCTACACCGACTGGTCAGGATCGAAGGATTACTACATCTCCGACAACGTCATGATCGGCCGATTCAATCCCAACTACCTGATGGGATTCACCGGCCGCACGTGGCAGAACTTGCCGGAGTTCAACCCGAAGCTGATCTCCGAGTACGCCGTAAAGGTCTACGGCTCGGGTCATGTGGTTGCCTACAACTCGATCGCCAACTTCCATGACGGCGTGGACGTCGCGACGTATGGCAATCCTGACGGAACCCCAAGACCGAACCGCGATCGGCTGCCGGTGTCGATCGATTTCTATGGCAACGACATCAGCAACGTCGAAGACAACTGCATCGAGGCCGACGGCGGCGCCCATAATATCCGCATCTTCCGCAACCGATGCTTCAACCACGGCCACCGCGCGCTCAGCGTGCAACCGGCATTCGGCGGCCCTGTCTACTTCATCCGCAACGTGGTGTATCACGCGCCGGAAGGCGGTGCAGTGAAGTTCACGGCGTCATCGTCGGGGATCGTCGTGTGGCACAACACGTTGATTGCGCCTGTGAAGCCGATGCTGCTCGCGGCCTCCAACGTCCACTACCGCAACAATCTGATTCTCGGGAAGAGCGAGACACTCGAGACATTCGCTGTCGAGACCAATACCAACTACTCGAGCTCCGACTACAACGGCTTTCGTCCGAACGAAGGCGCCGAGTTCTCCTTCGAGTGGAGTACGCCACCGTTCTCGATGCGCGCGAACTTTCCGGGGGAACCGGGCAGGCTTTCAGCGCAGGAGCAGAGCAAATTCGAGGCGACGACGCGCGAGCGGAGGCGGTTCAAGACGTTGAAGGAATACAGCGCGGCGACCGGGCAGGACGCACATAGCGTGCTCGTGGATTACGACGTGTTCTTGAAGGTGCCGCCGCCGGGACCGGACCCGCGCACGCTCTACAAGCCGTCGGATTTTGATTTTCGATTGCGCGAGGGATCAGCCGCCGTTGATGCGGGCGTGAGGCTCACCGGCATCAACGACGACTTCACGGGGAAGGCACCCGACCTCGGAGCGTTCGAGGTCGGGAAGGCAGTGCCGCACTACGGGCCAAGGTAGCGTCCGGCTTTAGCCGGACTGACAGGTCCGCCTGAAGGCGGACACTACATCTACGGCATCCGCGAGGACAGGTACGCCGCGATCGAGACGAAGTCCTCATCGGTGAGCTTGGCGACGACCGGCTTCATCAAGTCGGTCCAGACGCCTTTTCGTGCCCCGACCTGCATGTCGTACATCTGCCGCACCATGTAACTCGGCGAGCGGCCCGCCAGACCCGGCACCGGGCCGAGGCCCTTCAGATCCGCGCCGTGGCATACCGAGCACTGCACCGTTTTGCCGTTGCCGCCAGTCGTGACCAGCGCCTCACCCTTCTTGATGCTGCCCATTGGCGCGTAGGCGATGAACCCCGAGCGCGGGTCGCGCAGCACCTCGGTGTGCTCGACGTTTTCCGGCGTCTCGATGATGCGCATGCCGAGCGGCTCGGTCTCTTTGCCCTCGAGTCGCAGATACATGCCGCCCTGGATACGTGTCTTCGGCACCTCTTTGGCTTCGACCACCTTGATCCACGGCGTCCACTTCATCGATCCGAAGTACTCGGCCGACGCTTTGATCTCGTCCTCGGTCATCCCCTTCGCGATCTGGATCATTACGTTGGTGTTGGCCTTGCGCGGCTCGCCGCTCTTGCGTACGTCATTTTTGAAGTCGTGCATCTGCTGAATGAAGTACGTCACCGGAAGCCCGGCCACGCCGGCATTCTCGGGACGGCCCTTGCCGTTCGGGTAATGACACAGGCTGCAGGCGCGCACATCAGGACGACGGCCCTTGGCGACGATTTCCGGCATGGCCGGGTGATCGCCAGGGAACCAATCGGCAGGACCGAACGCGTCGCGGACGTTGGCCAGCGGAAAACTGAGCGTGCTACCTGGCAGCGTCAGAGGCTTCGGGTCGGGCGCCGGGGGTGCCCCGGCTGGAGCAGCTCCGGCCGGCGGAGCGGGCGGAATCGCATAGGCCCAGCCCGGTGGATCGCCAGCCGCTCGAAGTACGCCTGCCGTGAAAACCGCCGCGACGCCAAGAACGAGGACGCCGGACACAATGCGCATGATTGGCCTCCCTTTTCGCGCCCGATTATGGACCTGATCGGGGTGTCGTGAGCACGAACTTCTGCACGCGGCGATTCTCCGGGCGAAGCGGTGTGACTTCGGTCACATAGAGATTGCCCTTCGAGTCGGCCGCCATGTGGTGGAGCGTCCCGAACTGGCCCGGAGCCGACCCCCACTCGCCAAACGCATCGAGCAGCGTCAGAGTTCGGCGCTCGAACACCATCACCTTGGCCTGGCTGCGGTTGCCGACGAACAGGAACCGCTGTGCAGGATCAGTCGAGAATGCAGTGCTCGCCGCCGTCGAACCATTGCCGCACTCGGGTGCCTTGCATTCGCGTCCGATGAACACCTGCGTGACGTAGGTGCCGTCGAGCCTGAACACCTGCACGCGCTTGCCGCCGCGATCCGATACGTAAACGAGACCGTCCTTCGATACCCGCGCCGCGTGAACCGGCTGCACGAACTGCGGCGCGCCCTGCGGATCGACATCGGGCAATGCAGGATTCGGTGGATTGTCGGTGGGCGTGTTGCCAAACGCGCCCCACATCCGCTTGTACCGCCCGGTATCTGCGTCGAACACGATGATCCGCCGATTGCCGTAACCGTCAGCGACGAAGAGCTCGTTAGTCGCGTCGTGCACGAACGTGTCCGCGGGTTGATTGAGATTCTCGGTATCGGCATTGCCGCGACTTCGCCCGGCCCGGCCGATCTGCATGACGAACCGGCCATCCCCGGTGAACTTCAAGATTTGATGGTCATTCGTGCCGTTGCCGCCGATCCACACGAAGCCCTTGGGATCGACGTAGATGCCGTGCTCAGACGAGGGCCAGTCGTACCCGGCACCCGGGCCTCCCCAGGCACGAGCAACCCTTCCCCCTGCGGTGAACTCGATGACCGGCGGCGCCGCCTTGCTCTTTTCGTCGTCGCGCAGCGTGCCGGGCCGCTGCAGTACCCAGACGTGATCGTCGGCATCGACCGAGACACTGGCAACCTGGCCGAACTGCCAGTTGGCGGGAACCTGAGGCCACGAGGGATCGACGCGAAACGCCGGCTCACCGCGCGCAGGGTTCAGCTGGGCAGCAAGAATGACGAGCGCGAAAGCAGTCCACCGTACAGACAGCATCAGTCAGTATTGGCCGGGCTGAAGCCGGACACTACAAGGTGAGATTATGGACGTGATCGAGGAACTCTGCGGAGAGAAGTGGCGGCGTACATGGAACAGGCCCGCGGTCGACCACGACCGCGGGCCCGTTGCTTCGACCGGGCGGCGCGCATCACTTTTAAGCCAGACCGCCCGCCGAAGATTGGCTCGCTAGCGGCAATCAACAGCGCAACGTTCGTGCCGCCCTCTTTAGCGCGCGAGCGCTCGTAAATTCAAGGATCCGACTCGGCACGGGAAGAAGTTACCGGTACTAGAGATCAGTGCTGAGTAGCGCATGAATACTGAGCCTCACTACTCCTTGCCTTCAGCTTTGAGTCGTTCCTGCTCGAGCTCGGCGCGCGATCGCAGCCCGAACCTCGTGCCGTTCGCCGTCATTGCAGCTGTGACGTATCCGCCTTCGCTGCCGTCCTTGAGCGGCGCGATGTAGACGGTGATCGTGTCGCCGACCTTGATCATGTTGTCGCGGTAACCGGCGCGATACATGTTGTTCGTGCTGTGTCCTTCGAACTCGATGTCGCGCTCACCCTTCGCATCCTTCACATGAAGCACGAGCTGCATATGGGGGTTGATGGCGATGAACTTCTTGACGACGCCCGTGACGGCCTTGCTGTTGGTGAAATCGAACTGAATGGCCGAGTGATGCGCGACCAAGGATGCACCAGCTGTGACGAGGGCCGCCGCAACGAGGACGATGAATCTCATGACTGTTCTCTCCGCGAAGGCTGAAGCCTCCGCTCTACAGTTTACTTTTTGCCGGCGGCCTTGTTCTCGAGCTGCTCGAGGTGCTTGATCCAGTTCTCCTCGGCGCACTCGTACGGGAGAAGATGTCCGTTCGGCACCTTCTGCCACTTCTTCACGGTCGTGATCGGCGTCGTATAGAACACCGGGTCGGTCATCGTCAGCTCAGCAACCAGCACGGTTTCGCCCTTCGGACCTTTTTCGACGTGATAGCGCTCGACGATCTTCGCCTTGTCGCTGTGTGCGTATCGCTGATCGACCTGCTCGACCAGATGCGAGGTCTCGACGACGAGTGTGTTGCCTTCCCAGCGGCCGCTCGAATGACCGTTGCGGCCTGGAAGGCGGTCGGCCTCGGGCACGATGCGGTCGCCGAGATAGACGCGGCGAACTTCGTTGTGCGCCTCATAGACGATCATGATCTGCTCGGGACGCTGGACGATCTCCATCGGATAGCCGCCCGATCCGAGCATCGAGCCCGGCATGCCCGTGCCGAGACAAAAACCGCCCGGCGTATCGCCCGTCGGCTGCACCAGGGCTTGGTACTTCGTCACCTTCTGCTTCGCGGCGTCGGTCATTGGCAGCGGTGGTCCACCGCCGCGTCCTCCGCCGGGTGCCTGTCCCGGCTCGTTGTACGTACTCCACACACCCGTGAAATCCGGTTGCTGCGCCGACAGGAGCGCGCCGGTCAGCCATATGCCTGTTGCAAAAACAATGATGGACGTTTTCATAGGTCACCGGCGGCGTGACATCCACGCGCGCGATTGATCTTTCACGATATCCACGAGGTTCCCCATCCCCAGACTTACGTCGATGAGATGCAGTCCCCAGTCCGTCAATATCTGATTACCGATCATCAGATCGCCACGGATATTGTCGGTGCGCGGATCCGCGGAATCACCGTGCACCATGATCTCGAGGTACGACGCATGGTCGTTCGCCGTGCACTGCGCGGTCAACAGGCCCGGCACGCTCACCCACGGCGTTTCAATCGGCCGCTCCGGAACGACCCACGGCACTGCCGGTGACGTACCGACGATAGTGCGTCCTTCGGCGGAGAAATACGCGTGCAACGGCGCGCTGCCGCCACTGAGCGCTGCGGGGTTGGTACACGCGGCGACCATGCCTGGGTCGGTGACCTTGCCGAATCGTGTATTCGCCGGCGGCGGTGATGTTGCCCTGAACGACACGTAGGTGACGAGGCAGTTCACCTCCGAGGGCTTTCGACACAGCGGCACGTGCTGGAACGAGCCGCCGACGTCCTTGCCTTTCGGCACCGAGAGTGTGGCCCCGAGCAAAATCGCTGAGACCAGCCGTGACTGAATCGGCTTGCCGTCAATCTCCTGGCGAATCAGCTCGGCGAGGATGAACGACCCCTGCGAGTGACCGATCAGCACAACGCCGCGGCCGCGATTGTCGTGCTCGAGATAATACCGCCACGCGTCGCGCACGTCGTTGTACTGCGGGCCGTTGCTCAACGCGGCACCGCCGCCACCGCCGGCGATCGCCGTGCGCAGCCCGACGAGCGTGACCTGCCGATAGAGCGGTGCATATCGGCGGCAGACCGAGCCGAACCGCGCGAATTGCAGTCGCACGACTTCGAACTCGGCGGGATCCGCCTTCATGTCGCTGAACGGCGTCGGATCGGTCGAGACAGTCGGATACACGTAAAAGCAATCGATCGGCGCGTTCGGGTCGCCTGTCCAGTCCTCTCGCGCGAAGCTGCCGTCGGCCTTGACGATCGTTGTATTGAGATCGACCGCGCAGGCATCCTGCCGGCCAGGACGACACAGCCAGCTCGCGTCGGCGCTGTAGTCGTTGGGTGTCTGTCCGGTCTGCGCGAATGCAGGCGCCGTGACAGCGAGGCAGACAAGGACGGCGAAGCACTTCATCGTCACTTCTTCTTCTCAGTCGGATCGGCGCCATCAGTCGGCGCGCCGGTTCCCGACGATCCGAGGAACAGCTTGCGTCCGTCGGGATATGTGATGTTGCGGCCATTCGCGCGCTTGAGGGTGTGGTCGCGCGCTTGATAGCCGTCCACAACGATCTCGGTGCCGATCGGCAGCGAGGCCTTGGTGACGCCCTGACGCAGCAGCGAGTTGGGACTGCCGCCTTCAATCATCCACACCTCGCTCTTCCCATCGGGCTGCTTCACGGCAATGTGAATCCACGCGTGCGGGTTGACCCATTCGACTTTCACCACCGAACCTTTGAGCAGCACCGGGCGGTTGGCATCGAATTCGCCGCCGAACGCATGGTGCGCGCGGATCGGCAGTGTCATCCCGAGAACGATCGCCATCGCCACGAGCATCGTTGTTTTCATGGCACTCTCCGGTCCGGCTGAAGCCGCACACTACACGCTATTTCCCTGCCGCGTCGGCCTCGCGCCGACGAGCTCCGCGCAAGATGTTTTCCATCGCGTAGTTCGCCTCGTGGCAGGCGTACTCGTAAATTTGTTCGTGCGTCGCCGGCCACGTGAATTCACCGGTCCACGGTGTGACCCACGTGCCGGGATCCTCGACGGTGAACCGATACAGCAGCGCGTTGTCCGTAACGCGTGTGAACCGCTCGATCACGTGCAGATCCTGGCTCGGGCCCTGCAACCGATCCTGCGGCTTGGCACCAAGGCTTTCCACCATGAAGAGTCCGCGCCCTGGAGCGGCTTGCACCGCATAGCGAATCTGATCGCCGTTGAAATTCGTCGTGTCCACAACGAGCGTGTCGCCTTCCCAATGGCCGATCGAATCTCCCATCCACTTGCGAACGTGCTTGGGAAGATGCTGCGCATTCATGCGGACGATGCGGACGTCGTGGACCATCTCGTTGACGATTAGTACGGTGTTCGGCGTCTGGACGACCTTATGAAGGTTGTTGTAGAAGTAGTTGGGCAGCGCCGGTGGTCCTGCCGTGGATCCGAAACCGAGCAGACACCGCTCGCCGAGCGGGCGCCGCTCCGGATCATCGTAGGCGCCGGGCGCCGTCTCGAGACCGCGGTCGTTGTTGGGCAGGCCCGCACCGGCCAGCAAACGAGCGGCGATGCGCTGCCGTGCGGCAGGCGTCAATTGCGGCAACCGGCCATCCGGCGGGTCGACGACGATCGATGTGCGGATCTCGCCGTTGACGATCGTGAACGTCGAGCCGGGATCGAGCCAGAACGTGTTGTAACCGCCGACGTTCCCGGCCGCGCCCACCGACCCGTCGCCACCCTTCGGCGGCGCCGCCCGCTCACCGTTGATCGGCTTCGCGCCTTCATCGACCTGCGCCGCAATCGCGCGTTCGAGCTTCGCGACTTCCTCGCGCGTGAGCACTGCTTTCATCCCAGCTGGTCGCTCGAGCGGTGTCAGCGTGGCCAGATCGTAGGTGCCCTGCAGATCCGGGCGACCGTCGGGCAGGCGCTTCGGCGAATACGGCTTCGCGCCCTGCCCCACGACGGGTGTCGGTTCCACCGCCGACAGCAGCAGCCCGCACGTTATCGTCACGACGAGAGATCGATGCCGCATAACTCTAGTCCTTTGTTCTTGGTCCTTTGTTCTTGGTCCCTTGGTACTCGGTCCGTCCTTGG
>DAINQP010000018.1:12136-46940 GCA_036742665.1 Vicinamibacterales bacterium
GTCCTTTGTTCTTGGTCCTTTGTTCTTGGTCCCTTGGTACTCGGTCCGTCCTTGGTACTTGGTCCGTCCATGGTCCGTAAGTCCGTGGGACGGACCAGGACCAAGAACCAAGGACTCGGCCGCTAACGATCAAGCGGCCGCTTGCGCCACTGGCCGTACATCAACTCCTCGACGAACTCCACGCACTTGAAGTCCATGAGTTGCGCGTTCCGCTCCTGCCGGCGGTACAGCGGCATGCTCATCTTCCACGGCCGGGTGAAGACATTCGGATCCTCGATCGACGCCTCGTATGAGATGACGTCGGCGCTCGTCCGCGTATAGCGCTCGACGACGTGCAGCGCGTCGCTATGAAAGTTGCCGGCGCGATCGAACCACGTCTGATCGTTGAGGCCGGTGACGTCAACGATGAGCGTGTCGCCGTCCCACTTCGCCACCGATTGCCCCATCCATGAATCGACGGGCGCCGGCCCAGGATCCTTCAGGTGAATGTCGCGAACGGCGCCGGCATACTCGTACGCGATCAGCAGCTGAGTCGCGCTCTGGACGATCTGAAAGGGGTAGGGCATGTACGTCGCGCGGGGGACACCGGGAAGGTAGCACTTGATCTCGGGATCACGCGACAGCCACTGCTGCTGGTTCTCCTGCTTCATCTTCAGCGCGTCAGGGCGATAGGGAAGCTCGTCGCCGTCGACGACGCCAACACCTGGCGGCACGGCGCCGACTGCGCCGAGCGCGACCACCTGTATTGCCGGGACCGGACCGTACGGTGTGTCACGTAGCGCAAGCGCCGGCCGCGCGGCGTGCATCTGAATGTCGTAGTTGGCTTCGTTGAGTGCCTGCCAGATGCCGTTGAGATCCGGATGGCCGTCGGCAAGCCGCGGCGGTCGATAGCCCTGCGCGTCGGTCGTGACGGGCCACGTGCCGATCGCCAGCCAGGCGCCCGCGAGTCCGGCAACGAACGCCGGCAATATCTTTCGAATGAGCTTCAGCATCGTTCGCCTTTGCCCTTGGCCTTTTGACCTGTGACCGTGAGCGCTTACTCCAGCGCGAAGACCCAAACAGCGCCGCCTTCCGGAACCTCCGGGTACTCGCCAGGAAACAGATTGTTCAGCGTCGCCTGCATGCCGCGCGAGTCGCCGCCCCATCCAGTTTCGATGGCGACATACTGCTTGCCATCGACCGCGAACGACGAGGGCGGCGCAAGCGCGCCCGAGTTCATCGGGAATTGCCAGAGCAGCGTGCCGGTCGTGGCGTCGAACGCGTGAAACTTGCGATCGCTGGTGCCGCCGGTGAAGACTATGCCGCCCGCCGTCGCCAGCATGCCGCCCCAGTTCGGCGACTTCTTGTATTCGTGCGTCCACACCCTCTGCCCGGTGTCCACGTTCCACGCTTGCACTTCGCCAACGTGATCCGCACCAGGCCGGATGAACGGCCGGCTGCCACCCACGCCCACGAATGGACGGCCCGGCGTGTATTGCGGTTGCGTCCCCATATTGGACCCGCAGAGATTGTTGTTGGCGGGAATGTAGATCATCCGCGTGCGCGGGCTGAACGCGATCGGCGGCCAGTTCTTGCCGCCATGCACGCCTGGACAGAACTCAGCGCGCTTGCCCGTCATCGGCTTGCGTTCAGGATCGACGTCGGGTCGTCCACTGACACGATCCACACCGCGAAAGACGTTCTGAAACACAAACGGCGTGCCTTCTACAAAACGAATGGGGCCGCTGCTCCGCTCGAGGAACCAGATGTAGCCGTCGCGCGCGACGTCGATCAGTCCCTTGATCGTGCGGCCGTTGCGACGGTAATCCACGAGGATCGGCGGCGACACTTCGTCCCAGTCCCACGAGTCGTTCTGGTGATATTGGTGATATCCCTTCATCTCGCCGGTCGCGACGTCGAGCGCGACCACTGAGGTGACGTAGAGATTGTCGCCGGGACGTTGATCGCCGATCGTTGGGCCGCCGTTGCCAGTGCCCCAGTAGGCGAGATTCGTCTCGGGATCGTAGTTGCCGGTCACCCACACCGGCGCACCGCCGGTCTTCCAGTGATCGCCTTGCGGCCAGGTCTCACTGCCCGGCTCGCCGGGCGCGGGCACTGTGTACGTGCGCCAGCGCTCTTTGCCCGTCTCGAGATCGAAGCCGGCGATGAAGCCACGAATGCCGAACTCGCCACCCGACGCACCGACCATGACGACACCACCCGCCACGAGCGGCGCCAGCGTGGTGTAGTAGCCCGACGCGTTGTCGGCCACGACCGTCGTCCAGACTTCACGTCCAGTGCGAGCGTCGAGCGCGACGAGTACCGCTTCACCCGCCGCGAAGTACACCTTGTCGCCGTAGAGAGCGACGCCGCGATTGGTTTCATGCGGCACCGACATCGCCGCCGTGCGCGGCCGCCGATATCGCCACAGCAGGTTGCCCGTCTTGACGTCGATCGCGATGACCTGGTTGTTGGGACTGGTGACGAACATCACGCCGCCGTTGACGATCGGCGCGGCCTGATGGACGCGCGCTTCGGCGGTCGAGAACACCCATGCGGGACGCAGGCGCGCGACGTTGGCCGGCGTGAGCTGCGTGAGCGGACTGAATCCCCAGCCGTCGTAGGTGCGGCGGATCATCAGCCAATTGTCGTCTTCAGGATTCTTCAGCCGCTCCGCGGTAACGGGCCGGTAGTCGCGGAGCAGCGGTGGCATCGGCGCGGGGACTGGAGGTGCACCACGCTGGGCGGACACCGCGGCGAACGTGGTGCCGATGACCATCCCCGCGAGGGCCGCACAGCGGAGGCCGCGCACCGCGCAAGGATACATCCGCCGTGGCACAATCCTACACGACAGGGGAGTCTCCCATGCGTTTGACGATTTCTTGTTGCGTCCTCTTCTTCATGACCGCCTGCACCACACCCTCTGATCCTCCGAAGCCCGCACTGAGCTATCCGCCCACGACCAAGGGCGCCGTGATCGACGACTATCACGGCACCAGGGTCCCCGATCCCTACCGCTGGATGGAGAACCTCGACAGCCCTGAAGTGGCCGCCTGGGTGAAAGCGCAGAACGCCGTCACGGACCCGTATCTCGCCTCGCTTCCGCGACGGAAATCGCTCAATGAGCGGCTGACCGCGTTGTGGAACTATCCACGCGTGGCGGTGCCCCTCCTCGAGGGCGAGCAGCTTTTTTACCGGAAGAATGCCGGGCTGCAGCGTCAGTCGCCAATCTACATGCGCGCCAGCCCCGATGCGCCTCCCGCGTTGCTCATCGATCCCAACGTCATCTCCGAGGAAGGCACCGTCGCGCTCTCGGACTACAAGCCATCGCCTGACGCCAAGCTGCTGGCTTATGGATTATCCGAGGGGGGCGCCGACTGGACGACGATCAAAGTGCGCGAGATCGCGTCAGGTAAGGACTTGCCAGACGAGGTGCGCTGGATGCGTTTCTCCAACATCTCATGGACGAAAGACGCAAAAGGTTTCTACTACTCGCGGTATCCGGAGCCGCCGAAGGGCAAAGTGCTCGAAGCAGCACTCTCGGGCCACGCGCTGTATTACCACCGGATCGGCACGCCGCAGTCCGAGGATCTGCTCGTCTACGAGCGCAAGGATCTGCCCGGCTGGATCATCGTCGGCAGCGTGAGCGAGGACGGACGGTATCTCTTCATCTCGATGTACGAGGGTTCCGGCAACAACAATCGGCTGTACGTCGCAGACCTCGCAAACGGCAAATCACCGAACGTCAAAGCCCCGGTCAGACCGGTAATCGAAGTTGACGATGCGGAGTACTCACCGATCGGCAATCAGGGCTCTATCGTGTTTCTGCGATCCGATAAGGATGCGCCGAACCGCAAAGTGACCGCCATCGATCTGCGCAACCCGGCGCCAGCGGCGTGGAGGACGATCGTGCCGGAGCAGCCGCAAGCGATCGAAGCCGTTGCCATGATCGGCGGACGCGTCGTGGCGCAATACCTCGTGGACGTGCAGAGCCGTTTGCGACTCTACGCACTCGACGGCGCTGCGCAGGGTGAGATTCCTCTGCCGGGTATCGGCTCGGTCGGCGCAATCAGTGGACGCGAGGACACATCGGATATCTGGTACAGCTTCACCTCGCCGCTGACACCATCGACGGTCTACCGCTACGACCCGGTGACGAAGACGAGCACGCCGTTCGAGCCGCCGAAGCTGCCGATGAATCTGAGCGGATACGAGACGAAGGCGCTGTTCGCGACGTCGAAGGACGGCACGAAGGTGCCGTTCTTCCTGACCGCAAAGAAAGGGCTCACACTCGACGGCAACAACCCGACGATGATCTACGCCTATGGCGGGTTCTCGGTCAGCACGCTGCCGGTGTACGCGCCGGACGTGCCCGCATGGCTCGAGACGGGCGGCGTCTACGTCACCGCCAGCATGCGCGGGGGCGCCGAGTACGGCGAGTCGTGGCACAAGGCGGGGATGCTCGAGAAGAAGCAGAACGTGTTCGACGACTTCATCGCTGTCGCCGAGCATCTGGTGCGCGAGAAGTACACGTCACCAGCCAGACTTGGCGTGATGGGCGGATCGAACGGCGGTCTGCTCGTCGGCGCGGTCATCAATCAGCGGCCGGATCTGTACGCGGTTGCGCTGCCCGCGGTCGGCGTCATGGACATGCTGCGCTACGACCGCTTCACTGGCGGACGCTTGTGGGTGCAGGAGTACGGCTCGGCGCAGAACGCGGCGCAGTTCCCTTTCCTGATCAAGTACTCACCGGTGCAGAACGTGAAGAAAGGCGTCTGCTATCCGGCGACGCTCGTCACCACTGCCGATCACGATGACCGCGTGGTACCGAGCCACTCGTTCAAGTACGCGGCCGCGCTGCAGGCGGCGCAAAGCTGCGTCAAGCCGGTGTTGATCCGCGTCGAGGTCTCCGGCTCCCACGGCTATCGCCCGACCGACAAACTGATCGCCGAGAAAGCCGATCAGTGGGCGTTTGCCGCGAACGCGATGGGAATACGCTGATCAAGGCTCAAGGCAAAATGCGCAATGCCCAACGACGTGTTCTCTGCATTGAGCATTCGGCATTGAGCATTGAGCACTATTTACGGTAGCTTCGCCGCTTTGACCTTGTCTGCTTGTTCGATCCGGAACACGCGGAGCTTCTCTTTCAGATCGGGCCGCGAGTTGGCGAGGATCGATATCGCAAACAGTCCCGCGTTGGTCGCACCAGCTTTGCCAATCGCAAACGTCGCGACGGGAATGCCGCCCGGCATCTGCGCGGTCGACAGCAGCGAGTCGAGCCCGAGCAGCGCGCTCGTGATCGGCACGCCGAGCACCGGAATCGTCGTATGCGCGGCGACGACGCCCGCCAGGTGCGCAGCACCGCCGGCGCCGGCGATGATCACCTCGAGGCCCTTCGCCTGCGCGCCCGACGCAAACGCCGACGTCACATCCGGCGTGCGATGCGCCGACATGACGTGCCTTTCGTTTGGCACGCCGAATTTGTCCAACACGTCAACAGCATGCTGCATCGTCTCCCAGTCCGACGATGAGCCCATGATCACAGCGACAAGTGGGTTGCTCACGATGCCCTACAGTACTCAATTCAAAATGCAAATTTCAAAATGCAAGCCGGCATATGCGGGATTCGGGCGCACCGCGCGGATTTGCATTTTGCATTTTGCATTTTGCATTTTGCAATACACGCGATAGCGTCGAAGGTTCATGAGCGCGAACATCATCTACACCTATACCGACGAAGCCCCCGCCCTTGCCACCTATTCGCTGCTGCCGATCGTTCAGGCGTTCACGCGGGCCGCTGGCGTGGTTGTGGAGACCCGCGACATCTCGCTGGCCGGCCGCATCCTCGCCGCGTTTCCCGACCGGCTGCCGCCGGATCGGCGGCAGTCGGACGATCTCGCCGAGCTCGCGCGGCTGGCCAAGACGCCGGACGCCAACATCATCAAGCTACCGAACATCAGCGCGTCGATCCCGCAGCTGAAAGGCGCCATCAAGGAGCTGCAGCAGCAAGGCTACGCGGTGCCGGATTATCCGCAGGAGCCGCAGAACGACCACGACAACGCGATCCAGGCCGCGTACGCCAAGGTGCTCGGCAGCGCGGTGAATCCGGTGCTGCGCGAAGGCAATTCCGATCGGCGCGTCGCGACGTCGGTGAAGCAGTACGCCAGGAGGCACCCGCACTCGATGGGCGCGTGGAACAAGGACTCGAAGTCACATGTCGCGCACATGAGCCGCGGCGATTTCTACGCCAACGAACAGTCGCTCGTTGTCTCGGCAGCTGGCAAGGTGCGCATCGAGCTGACCGACGCGTCTGGAAAGTCAACGGTGCTCAAGGTCGGCGTCGCTGTGACGGAAGGCGATGTGATCGCCGCCTCGGTCATGAGTCGTCGGGCGCTCACCGAGTTCTTCGCGAAGGAGATCGAGGACGCCAAAGCCAGAGGGGTGCTTCTGTCGCTGCACCTCAAGGCGACGATGATGAAAGTATCCGATCCGATCATGTTCGGGCACGCGGTGCGTGCGTACTACAAAGATGTCTTCGACAAGCACGCGGCGACGTTCGAGGCGCTCGGCGTTGATCCGGACAATGGCATCGGCGACGTCTACGCCAAAATTCAGACGTTGCCCGCTGATAAGAGAGCCACGATCGAGGCAGACCTTCAGGCCGTGTACGAGAAGCGGCCGCCGCTGGCGATGGTCGATTCGAGCAAGGGGATCACCAACCTGCACGTGCCGAGCGACGTGATTATCGACGCGTCGATGCCGGCCGCCGTTCGCGCCTCGGGCCAAATGTGGGGGCCCGACGGCAAGCTGCACGACATGAAGGCCATGATTCCCGATCGGTCGTACGCGGGGATCTATCAGGCGACCATCGACGACTGCAAAGAGCACGGCGCATTCGACGTGTCGACGATGGGTACGGTGTCGAACGTGGGGCTGATGGCACAGGCGGCCGAAGAATATGGTTCGCACGACAAGACGTTCGAGATTCCTGCCGCGGGAACAGTTCGCGTCGTGGACGACTCAGGACGCAGGCTGTTCGAGCACCAGGTCGAGGCTGGCGACATCTGGCGTATGTGCCGGACACGCGATCTGCCGATCAGGGACTGGGTGAAGCTGGCCGTCACGCGGGCTCGCGCAACCGGGCACGCCGCCATCTTCTGGCTCGACGAAGCCCGCGCCTACGACCGCAACGTGATCGAGAAGGCGAAGCAGTATCTGAAGGACTACGACATCGCGGGTCTCGACATCCAGATCATGAAGCCGGTAGATGCGATCCGCGCGACGCTGACGCGCGTGCGCGCGGGGCTCGACACGATCTCGGTGACCGGCAACGTGCTGCGCGACTACCTCACCGATCTGTTCCCGATTCTCGAGCTCGGCACGAGCGCGAAGATGCTCTCGATTGTGCCGCTGCTCGATGGCGGTGGACTATACGAGACCGGGGCAGGGGGATCAGCGCCGAAGCACGTGCAGCAGTTTCTACAGGAGAACTACCTGCGGTGGGATTCGCTCGGCGAGTTCCTCGCGCTGGCCGTATCGATCGAGGACCTCGGGACGAAGACCGGCAACGCACGTGCGCGGATCGTCGCCGACGCGCTCGACAAGGCGAACGGGAAGATCCTCGACAACGACAAGTCGCCGCAACGGAAGATCGGTGAGCTGGACAATCGCGGGAGTCATTTCTACCTGGCGATGTATTGCGCGCGTGCACTCGCCGATCAGACGCGCGACCGCGAGCTCAGCGCCATCTTCGCGCCAATCGCGCAGCAGCTCGAAGAGCAGGAGAAGGCGATCGTGTCTGAGCTGAACGGCGTGCAGGGGCGACCGGTCGAGATAGGCGGCTACTACCATCCCGATCCCACCAGGACTGCTGCGGCGATGCGGCCGAGCGCCACGCTCAACCGCATCATCGACTCGATGTAGTGTCCGGCTTAAGCCGGACCCTTGCTACGCTGGAATCTTGAGCACCTGACCCGGTTGGATCTTGTCAGGGTCGCTGAGCTGATCGCGGTTGGCGTTGAAGATCTCCATGTACTTGTTGGCGCTGCCGAGCTCGCGTTTCGCGATCTCGCTGAGCGTATCGCCGGACTTCACCGTGTAGGTTTTGATGGACGCCTTGGCCGGAGTCGGCTGCGGGATCGACTGTGACGAGGGCTGCTGCTGAGCGCCTGGCTTGACGCGGATGTCAGCCACAACATCTTTCTGCCAGTCGGGATTGGTCTTCAGCGCATTCCAGATCTTGTTTTTCTCATCTTCAGACTTGACGGTGCCATTGACGTGCAGCTTGCCGTCGCGCTCCTCTGCTGAGCCTTCCATCCCCAACTGCTTCGCGGTCGTTACTGCCTGGCTGTATTTGTCACGAAGTCCCATATTCAAATCCTTTCCGAGCGTTGCTCCTGTGCCAGTTGTGCAACCTCAGTGCCTCAGGCGAAATGAGTGAAAATGAAGCTTCTGTTTGGAGGCTTCATGCGCCGCCTTTTCCTGACACTCGTTCTCGTGGCATGCACCGTTCCGCTTCGCGGGCAAACGGCGACACCGCCTCTACAAGTCCCCTACACACAGTTCCGGTTGGCCAACGGGCTCACGGTCATCCTTCACCAGGACAAGAGCGTGCCGGTGGCGACGGTGAATGTCTGGTATCACGTCGGCTCGGCGAACGAGAAGCCCGGCCGCACCGGGTTCGCGCACTTGTTCGAGCACCTGATGTTCGAGGGATCGAAGAACGTCAAGGAAGGTGTGTTCGACACACTGCTCGAGAGCGCCGGCGGCAATAACAACGGCTCGACGAACAACGATCGCACCAACTACTTCGAGGACGTGCCGTCGAACGCGCTGGAACTCGCACTGTATCTGGAATCCGATCGCATGGCGTATCTGCTCGACACGATGACGCCGCAGCGCGTCGATGGCCAGCGTGACGTCGTCAAGAATGAGCGTCGTCAAAGCTACGAGAATCAGCCGTACGGCATGGCGTCGCTCGAGATCGACAAGATGTTGTGGCCGCCGAACCATCCGTACAATTGGCCGACGATCGGCTACATGGAAGACCTCACTGCCGCGAGCCACAGCGACGTGGTGGAGTTCTTCAAGAAGTACTACGTGCCCAACAATGCGAGCCTGGTGATCGCCGGCGACATCGACATTCCCCGTACAAAGGCGCTGGTCGAGAAGTGGTTCAACGAGATTCCACGCGGCGCCGACGTCGAGCCAATCGCCCCGCCGGCCGCCATCCTGACCGCCGTGAAGAAGAAGACGCTCACCGATCGGGTGGCGCTGCAGCGGCTCTACCTCACCTGGCTCACGCCGCGTATGTATGCACCTGGCGATGCTGCGCTTGACCTCGTCTCGTCGGTGCTGACTGGCGGCAAGAATTCGCGGCTCTACAAGCGGCTGGTCTACGAAACGCAGATGGCGCAGGACGTGACGGCGTTCCAGCAGTCCGGTGCGATCGGCAGCGAGTTCCAGATCATTGCCACGGCACGGGGCGGCCGCACCGCCGCGGAATTGCAGAAGGTCATCGACGAGGAGTTGGAAAAGCTTCGGCGCGACCCGCCCGATGCCCGTGAGGTGCAGCGCGCGATCAACCAGGTCGAGGCGTCGTTCTATCGGCGCATGGAACGCGTCAGCAACAAAGCCGATTCGTTGAACGGCTATTACTTCTCTGGCGGCGGACCTGACTACTTCGCCGAAGACCTCGCGCGTTACACCTCACTGAGTCCGTCTGACGTGCAGGCGGCAGCTCTCACGTGGCTGCCAGCTGATCGCCGCGTGGAACTGGTGGTCGAACCGGAGGTGAAGAAGTGACGCGCCGGCTGTTCGTCCCGCTCAGTGTCCTCAGTGTTGTCTGTGGCTATATCTCCGTCGCCCTGATGGCACAGGGCGCGCCGGATCGCACGAAGCCGCCAACCCTTGGTCTCCAGCCGCGGTTGAATCTCCCGGAGATCCAGAAGCAGACACTGTCGAACGGCCTTGCCGTGTGGCTGGTCGAATCGCACGAAGTGCCGCTCGTGCAGATCAATCTGCTGCTGAAGGCCGGGGCAGGTGACGACCCGGCCAGCAAATTCGGGCTCGCCAGCCTCACCGCGGCGATGCTGGACGAGGGCGCGGGCTCGCGCAACGCGCTGGAGCTGGCCGATGCCGTGGACTTCCTCGGCGCGTCGCTCGCCACGACTGCCTCGTTCGATGCGTCCGCGGTGCGCCTCAACGTACCGGTGGCTCGCATGAAAGAGGCGCTGCCGCTGATGGCCGACGTCATTCTTCGTCCGACCTTTGCCGAAGCGGAACTCGAGCGCCTGCGTCAGGAGCGGCTCACGGCGCTGCTGCAGGCGAAGGACGACCCCGCGTCAGTGGCGCCGCTCGCATTCGCGCGCACCGTGTTCGGAGCGACGCATCGCTACGGCACGGGCACCGCGGGAACCGAGACCACGCTGAAGGGATTCACCGTTCAGGATCTCAAGTCGTTTCACGCGTCGAAGTACCAGCCCGGCAACTCGGTGCTGCTCGTCGTCGGCGATGTGAAGGTGGACGCGATCGTTCCGTTGCTCGAGACGCAGTTCGGATCGTGGAAGGGTACCACTCCGGCGCGCGCCCCGGTACCGCAAGCCCCGCAGGTCGCCCAGGGACAGATCACCATCGTGGACATGCCGGGTGCCGAGCAGTCGCAGATTCGCATCGGCTGGGTGGGCGTGCCACGCTCGACTCCGGACTACTTCACGATCGAGGTGCTCAATACGATTCTTGGCGGCTCATTCACGTCGCGTCTCAATCAGAACCTGCGCGAGGAGCATCAATACAGCTACGGCGCCAGCTCGCGTTTCGACATGCGACTCTCGGCCGGTGCATTTCAGGCCGGCGCCGGCGTGCAGACCGACAAGACCGCCGAGGCGCTCAAGGAATTCTTCAACGAGCTGAACGGCATTCTCCGGCCCGTTCCAGACGAAGAGTTGAACAAAGCGAAGAACTATGTGGCGCTTAGTTTCCCGAGCGAGTTCGAGACCAGCGGCGACCTCTCGTCAAAGATGGAGGAGATGGTCGTCTACAACCTGCCCGATCGGTACTTCGCTGACTACGTTGACAACCTTCGGAAGGTCACTGCGCCGGCGGTGCAGAAGGTTGCGGCTACGTATATCCAACCCAAACGGTTCGCGGTGGTCGTCGTCGGGGATCGCAAGGTGATTGAACAAGGTATTCGCGCACTTAACCTCGGACCGGTGCGCGTGATGTCCGTTGATGAGGCGGTCGGGCAATGACTGGGGCAGTCGATCTCCAGAATCTGATCGCCTACAGCGATCACGAGCGGGCGAAGTGGAAGACATGGCTTGCGGCGGATCCGGCCACGCGTCTGGCCATCCCGTTTCAGAGCGGCGCCAGGTTTCCGACGGTCGGCAGTCTGCTCAATCATGTGTTCTGGGTCGAGGAGCGGCATCTCGCCCGGCTCGAGGGCAATCTAGTACCGGAGACCGCCGGCGCTCCGGAGCATGACCTGGATGCGCTGTTCGAGTATGCCGATCGCGTACGCGCCACCCTGAGCCAGTTTGTGGCCACGGCTGACACCAGACGGATCAACGAGCCGATCACCTTTTCACTGCGTGGTGGCCCGCTGATGAAAGTGTTGCGCCGGAAGCTGGCGACGCACATCCTGTTGCACGAGATCCGTCACTTCGCACAACTCGCCTATGCGGTGCGAGTCGCCGGCCACGAGCCGCCGGGCGAGCACGATTATTTCTTTGCGCCAATCGATCTGGCCGAGGGCGTGTAAGTGGTCCTTGGTGCTTGGTCCTGGACGAACCAAGAACTAAGTACCAGGGACCAGCAGCGACTCAGATCCGCTCAAAAACTCCCGCGGCTTTGTTCTTCTTCACCCGGTCCCACGGGAAGTGCTGACCGTTCATGGCGATGTATACGCCCGGCGGCAGCACTTCTGCGAATGACAGCGCACTCCCGAGATTGAACAGTCCATCGGAGCTGCCGAACGCGTAGGGCACCATCGCGCCGGTGAAGACGACCGTCTTGCCGGTGACGCCGCGCGCCACGGCACGCGCCGTTTCGACCATCGTGTCGGTGCCATGCGTGATGACGATGCGGTCTTCGCGGCTGCGCGCGCAGGCATCAACGATCCGCGTGCGATCGGCATCGGTCATGTCGAGGCTGTCGATCATCATCAGGGTCTCGATCGTCGTCTCGACACGCGAGCGGCCGAGGTGCAGCATTTCGGGCAGATGCGTGGACCCGAACGAGAGACGGCCGCTGATCTCGTCGTAGGTCTTGTCGAAGGTGCCGCCGGTCACGACGATGCGAATCACAGTGCGGGTCTGCGCTGCCCATGCCTGGTCGCCTGTTCGAAGGCGTAGGCCAGTTGCAGCACGCTCCAGTCATCGCGATGGCGCCCGACGATCTGCACACCCACGGGAAGTCCCGTTGAGGTGAAACCCGCGGGCACTGAGATTGCCGGATTGGACATGAACGTGACGTACCAGCACGACCGCATCCAGTCCACGTAGGTCCCCATCGGCGTACCGGCGATCTGCGTGGGATATGGCACGTTCACGTCGAACGGCGCGACCTGCGTGACTGGAAGCACGAAGAAGTCGTGACGTTCGAAGAACTCGCGGCTCTGGTCGAACATCCGCGCCTGCCGCGCCATCGCACGGCCGATATCGGCTCCGGTGAACTGCTCGGCGCGGGCGACTTCGTATTTGATGGTGTCCTTCACCCAGTCGGGATTCTGACGAACCAACGGCGCATACTGCGCGTGGTTCTGTGCGAATCGCAGCGTCGGGAACGCTTCATCGACGCCGGTGAAGTCCGGCTCGTCCGGTTGGACGAGGCAGCCCATATCGGCGAACACGCTTCGAGTGCCATCAATCACTCGACGGATCTCTTCCTCGATAGGAATGCCGCCCAGCCCATTCCACCAGGCGATGCGTGTGCCTTTGAAGCTGCGGGCCAGCCGCGCTCGGAATCGCGCGCCGTCTTCGGCAATCGACAACGGACTCCTCGGATCGGGCCCCGCGATCGCGCTCAGAAAGAGCGCGAGGTCCGCGACCGATCGCGCCATCGGCCCCGAGACCGACAACGGCGACCACGAACTCGAATCGGGGGGCACCCGGCCCGGCGATGGACGAAAGCCGACGATATTGCAGAACGCCGCGGGGTTGCGGAGCGAGCCCCCCGTGTCGCTGCCATCAGCGATGGGCACCATCCCGCAAGCAAGCGCGACGGCGGCACCGCCGCTGCTGCCGCCGCAGGTACGTGACACATCGTACGGATTCCGCGTCGCCCCGAACACGGTGTTGAAGGTCTGCGACCCGGATCCGAACTCCGGCGTGTTGGTCTTGCCAATCGTGATCGCGCCCGCGGAGCGTATGCGCGTGACGATCGGCGCATCACGATCGGGCACACGGTCCCGATAGAACGGTGAGCCGCGCGTCGTGCGGATACCGGCAGTGTCCACGAGATCCTTGTGCGCGACGGGCAGGCCATGAAGGATGCCGACTGGTCCCCTTCTGACAATTGCGTCGTCGGCGCGAGCCGCATCGGCCATGGCGCGATCGGCGACGAGTGTCACGACGGCGTTGACGCGAGGGTTGACCTGCTCGATCCGCGCAAGGTGCGCGGCCATGACGTCGCGCGCCGAGATCTCTTTCTTGCGCAGGCGCGCACCAAGATCGACGGCGCTCGAGTAGCAGAGTTCGGTGCCTGCGCTCGTACTCTGCGCGTCAACGCCGGCCGACTCGACCGACATCGAGGCGGCCGCAGCGGCCAGTGTCTGGCCGAATTCTCGACGGGTCAGCGACATATTCCTCAACCCTCCGTGGTCACAGACGGCGTGCGCCTGTCGTCGAGCCAGATCGTCAGCGCACCGATCACGAAAAACAGCTGCACCGGCATCATCACCACGATAGACACCATCATCGCCCGCAGACCGCCCATCATCGGCAGGATGATGAGCCCCAGCAGTGCGGCTAGATGCGCGTTGCGCCAGTGCTTCGCCAGATGAGAGCGAGACGCCCGCGCCAGCAGAATCGTGATAATCGGCGGCACCATTGTGATGAGGCTTTCCAGCAGTCCAGCGCTGACACTGACGGCGCCCATCCCGCCGCTGCCGGCCCCGGATAGCCGACGCAGCATGGACATCGCCGCCCAGTACGCCCAGACCCCGCAGACCAGTGCATCGAGCAGGAGGATTGTGCGAGCCAATTGTCGTCCGGGCATCTCCATTACACCTGTGGGCACGTAGCGATGAACAGCCCGCGGCCGGTCAATCCTTCCGGGTCGTGATCGACATGGAGTCCAGCCGCATCAAAGGCCCGCATCATCTCCTCTGTCGTGAACAGCCCGAGCTCGTGGACTTCGCTGACGCGGCGAGCCACACCATGGTCGTCGATCTCGTACTTGAACAGCAGTCGCGACAATGTGCCGTCAATCTCTGTCCGTGAATGACGGGACACTTTGACGCCATGCGCCTCACCACGATGCGTGAATTCGCGGTTGGGCTCGAGCACTCCCGGCGGGAACCATGGCTCGACGAGCGCCAGGCCGCCTGGTGCGAGATGGTCGCGGAAACAGGCCAGCGCGCGCGTCACCCGCTCCAGCGTGCGCAGATAGCCGATCGAGCTGAACAGACACAGCAGCGCGTCGTAGCGATTCGGCAGTTGAAAGTCGCTCATGTCCGCCACGACGAAACGCCCGGCGGGATTCTTCGCCGACGCGATCCGCACGAACGCCGGCTCGATGTCGAGACCGTCTACGGCGAATCCCTGATCGGTGAGAAGCCGCGCGTGCTCGCCGGTGCCGCAGCCAACATCGAGCACCGTGCGCCTATCCGGATTGAGACGACGCAACAGGCTGCTGACCTGCGTGATCTCGGCCGCGTAGTCCTTGAATGCAGCGTAGATCAGGTCGTAGTACTCCGCGGAGGCGGTGAACATCGAAGGAATCAGGTATCAGGAATGCTGGAATCAGTACTGTCCTATTCTGAATCCTGAATCCTAAAACCTGAATCCTGAATTTACGGATTCAGCCAGTAGGCGAGCTTGACGAGGAGCGCGTTTGAGGAGGATGTAGCGAACACGTCGCCGAAGTCCTGGCCGTAGCGGAACCCGTTGGGCGTGCCGAGCCCTTCGCGCCCCTGCTGCCAGACGACAAACAGCGTCGAGCCGGGTTTGTACTCCCAGCGCATCACGTTCGTGGTGCGGAACGACAGCACCTTGAAATCCGGGGAGCCGACGTAGGCATAGGGCGCATAGCGATCGTCGTAGTTCAGCGCGCGCCCGTTGACGAGTTCCTTGAACCGCTCGTAGTTGCCCGATGACACGAACGGCTGCGCATAGACCTGCACCGACAAGTTCGGCGTGATCGTGTAGTTGACACGCGTCGTCATCGAACTGGTGTGCTGATCGAGACGAGCAAAGACGTATCGCGTGCGATCGTCTCTGGTCTCCTCGGCCACCCATTGCGCATCGTTGAGGCCGTGATCGAACAGGTGACCGAACTCGGCCGAGAACGCCGCCGTCGGCCGCAGGGTCACGCTCGGCTCGATCGCGAAGCTGTGCGAGCGGCTGGTGCGGTAGAAATTGACGTTCCAGTTGAAGCTCACTTTCTTCCGTCCGTCCGTGCTCAGGTAATACCAGCCATTGACGTTGGGAAGGAGGTAACCGCCAGGCCCGCCGCGGGTCAGACGGTCGTCGAAATTGCGGGCGTTGTAATTGAGACCGCCGCCCGAATTCCACAGATTCACAAACTGCGCATGCAGGTTGATGTTGCCGCCGAGGGACAGCCGGTCTCCGTCGAAATTGTGCGCCGACCACTGGTTGAAATTGAGCCGGATGTTGCGCGTGTACTTGCCTGGCTTATCCCAGCGAACCTGCAGCCAGCTGTTTTGCGGGATCTCGTCGGCGCGCCGCTCGAATCCGAGATCGTTGACCTCGAAACCCGGCGATCGATAGCCGATGTTGAGGTTCATGCGCGTGCGCTCGCCGGCCAGCTTGTTGAAGTTGATGTTGCCGGAATGCCCTCGCATCGATGTCGCGAACGGATCGAGCTCGACGTGATCCGCGTCCGGCCGTTGGAAGCTGTGAACGTTGTTGCGCTGCAGCGCATCGATCGCTTCGGTGCCGCCGCTGACCTGCGAGCCGGCCCAATAGCCGTTCAGTCCCCAGCGCTTGCCGATGCGCCAGTTATAGTCCACGCCTCCCGTGATCGCCGAGTCAGGCAGAAACGAGACGGCATCCACCAGGCTGCGATTGGTGGTGGTGAGAATGAACCCGAGCGACGACTGATCACTGAACTCACGCCGCGCGCGCGAGACGGAAAAGAACGAACGCGGCTCGACGACCTCGCTCCACGTTCTGCCAGCAACGGCGCCGAGCGCGTCCTCTTCGTCGGTCGCTGCCGTGAGCACGCCCACTGAGAAGTTGCGAACGCGCCCGGTCAGCTTGGCGGCACCGAGGATCGTCGAGTTCCTCGGCACCGACGCATAGCCATCGTCGGGAATGTCGGGATAACCGCGCGGCTGCCGGCCGATGCGACGCGAGTAGAACAGATTGCAGTCGCGGCACTCGAACTGATAGGTGCCCGAGCCCTCGATGAAGAACGGACGCTTCTCCTGAAAGAACGTCTCGAACGCACTCAGATTGACCACTGCGGGATCGGCTTCGACCTGTCCAAAATCTGGATTCACGGTTGCTGTGAGCGTCAGTGACGGGGTCACGGCATATTTGAGGTCGGCGCCGATCGACGCGCCCGGATCCGGCGTCTTCTGCAGCGGGTTGCCTGGTTGCCGCGGCTCGGTCAGTACCTGAGCGACGGTGTACGGCACGAGCTCGAGCCGCTTCGACGCGGTCCCGATATTGACGCCGTTGAGCGTACCGAACGACGACACCCAGCCGCTGGCGCTCTTGGACATCAACGGCCAGGTGGACGTCTCATTGAGCCGCGCCACCTGCCGCGAGATCGCGAAGCCGAGCTGCCCATCGCCCTTGCCGCTGAATCGCAATTGCGAAAATGGCAGCTTGAACTCCGCCTGCCATCCGTCGGTCGTACGCCGCACAACGACGTCCCACACCGCATCCCAGCTGTCATCAGACTCGTTCTCGTTGAACCAGTAGGCATCCTGCTTCACGCCGAGCGGGTTGACGCTGAACTGGTACGCGGTGCGGCGGTCGTAATACGAATCGATGAAGACCTGGATCCAGTCGGAAGCGGACCCCGCATCGCGTCGAGTCAGAAAGCCGCTGATCCGCGCCGGCTCGGCATCGAACGCGCGCACGCTGACGTAGATGGCAGATGAGTCATAGACAATGCGCGCTTCGGTCTTGAAGCTGGGTTCAGCGCCTTCGCGCGGGTCACGCTGGACGAACGTTGTCACCGGAACGGCCGACTGCCATCCGGCATCGTTCAGTTCGCCGTCCACGACAATGGTCGCCGCCCCTGCGATGCTGGTGGCAGTAATGTCAGTGGCACCTGCCTGCTGGCCGTAAGCGGACATCACGCTGCCGCCAATCAGCAGCAATCCGAGCACACCTCGACCAATCAGAGTCACGACGTTAGATAGACGCACACAGCGCTGCTTTGGTTTACCGGTTACACGAGTTGGGAAGAACGAAAAGCGTCTACAGCGCCCGGCGGCGCTCGCGCAACCGTGCATCGGCAGCGGCCAGCGCCTCGCGGGTCGCCGTAAGCCAGCGCCGATCGGTGTCGAGCGTGCGGCGCGATTCGTCGATCGCGCGAGCCGTTTCCGATGGCGCCGGACCGCCGAGCGTCCGGCGGACGTCCACGAAGTGGATCGGGCTGATGATGGTTTCGATCTCGTCGTCGGTGTATTGAATCGGGCTGCCCACAATGTCGGCGGACACCTGTGCGAGCGCGGCACCGAGCGGCACGTCGGGATGCTCTCGCCGTGCGGCAAGCAGCCCGCTGACGATCGTGTGCGCCATCTTGAACGACACGCCGCGTGAACGCACCAGATGATCGGCCAACTCGGTCAGCGTCGTGCCACCCTCGGCCGCACGCGCCTGGAGGCGGGGCACGTTGAACTCGGCAGTCCGCATCGCCGCATCGATCAACGTCACCGCTCGGAGGCCGTCGCGGAACATCGACGCGACGAGCGGCTGCAGATCGTCTTCGGTGTCTACAATGTCGCCGAACGGCGTGTTGTGGACGCTCACCATGATCGCACTCGCTTGCCCGAGCGCCTTGCTGCCGATCGCACGCGCGTGCTCGAGCGCCACGGGGTTGCGCTTCTGCGGCATGATGCTGCTCGACTGCACGAAGCCGTCGGCGAGACGGAGATAGCCGAACTCCGCGGTACACCACAACAGCAGGTCCTGCACGACGCGGCCAAGACCGGCGACCAGCACTGCTGCCGCGGACACGCTCTCGAGCAAGTAGTCGACCGTCGCAATGCTGCCGTAGGTGTTGCCGGTCGGACCGTCAAAACCCAGCAGATCGCTCGTCAAATATCGGTCGATCGGAAATCCGGTGCCGGTGATCGCGCACGAGCCGAGCGGACTGCGATTGGTGCTTGCGTACGCCGCCTGCAGGCGACGGACGTCTCGTTCGAGTTGTTCGATGACAGCAAGCAGGTAATGCGCGACCGTCGTTGGCTGCGCCGGCTGCGTGTGCGTATGCGCGGCGAACAGCGTCGTCCGATGTTGTGAGGCCACATCCAGCAGACCCGTGCGCAGATCCAGCACCGCCTCGATCAGCGCCGCAACGAACTCCCGCTGCCGCATCCGGTACATCGTCATGTCGATGTCATTACGGCTTCGTGCGGTGTGCAGACGGCCGGCGACGTCGGCGCCGCACGCACGAACCAGGATGCGTTCGATGTAGAAGAACAGATCTTCGCAGGTGCCGTCGTAGGGCGTGCACTTGATGGCCTCGACCGAGATGCCATCGAGCGCCTCTCGCACCGACCGGGCGTCGGCCGCGGTGATGATGCCGCGATCGGTGAGCATGACAAGATGTGCGTAGTGAATCGCCAGCAGTGGCGACAGGAACAGCGTCTTCGCATCCTCGAAGTTCTCGTTGAGGACCTGCGAAACGTATTCCGGGTCGAACCTCACAGGCAGGAGTATATAGCGCTGTCGTCCACAGGGGCCGCCTTCAGGCGGCCCATCCCATTACGCGGCCCTGTCTTTCTTCGTTGCCGCCGTACTGCCGCTGCGCGTACCGACACCGAGACGCCCGACGATGTGGCGGGCGAGATCGGCGGTGAGCAGCGCGCGGCAGACGTGCTCGCCCACGCCAAGGCGCGCATCGAGCACTTCCACAGTCAACTGCTGCGCGACGGCATCGGCAACCCAGAGCGGGCTCACCGGCGCACCGTGATGCGCGATGTGGGCGGTGCCAATAGGCGCGCCGGACCAGGTGACGTTGAGCATGATCTCGTCAGCGGCGTCGGCGTCGGCAATCGTCTGAATTGCGTCAGCGAGATCGATGTTGCGCGTCGTGTTGGTCAAGGGCACACGACGCGGGCCAGCCAGCGTCGCCGGCGAAGCGGTGGCGGCGCGAACGATCGCGGCAGGTTCGAAGACGTGCGTATACGGACGCGCGACCGATGTATCCGGCCGCCACAAGGCGACATTCGCGCCAAAGCGCTCGAGTGTTTTTGAGATCGACGGCGTCCCGTCCGCCTCAACGCGCAACCACTCGCGGCAGAACGGCGCACCGGCGGGGAGCACGGCACGCATCGGCCGACCGATAGAGCGAGGCAGTGTCAGGCCGGTCACGCTCATGACGTCCGGGTCGGCAAGAAATACTGCGACGAGACGCGAAATCCAGCGGCGATCGACCACCGCATCGCCATGCGTGAGCGCCAGTACGTCGCCGCGGCTCTCGGCCATCGCCTGACGCGATATCGCAGCGACGCTGGAGGCGGTGGTGTATCGAATGGTCGGGTAGTGATCGCGAACGAACGCTTCGACCTGCGCGCGATCGTCCGACAGATCAATGACCAGGAGATCGAGCGGCGTGTAGTCGAGCGCGAGGAGCGAATCGAGGCACGGCTGCAACTCGGCCGCCGATGAACGGTTGCACACCGCAACCGTGACGAGCGGGCCACTGGGAAGCGAGGCCGGCTGCGAGAGCAACATCGACCCCACATCGATGGCGCGCGGTGGAGTGCCGGTAAGAACAGCCTTTTCAGCCAGTGGCAATGCGCACGACCAGGCGTGCTGTTCGAGCAGTTGTCGAACCAGGGAACCACTGTCCAGGCGGCCATCCGTCACCGGAGCCGCCCCCCATCCGAGGGGCCGTCCGTGAAGCCGGAACAGGACGAGGGCGCCCGCAAAGTCGCCGATGTCGCTCAATTCGGTGAATCTGCCGCTGATTTCGAGATCAAGAACCGCCGTTGGTATCCGCATAGCCGCAACTAGTGCTCCCGAGACCTTATCGGTGCAAGACGGGTGCCGCTGGACACCGTCACGCCGGCCGGGGTTCGAGACGCCAGACTCGGGGCGGCTCGGCCCCGAGAACGAGGTCGAGGGAGAGGAGACGGTCGCGGCGTGCCACCAGCACCGAGATGCGATCGCCAGGCGCGTATTGCTCGAGCCGCTCGTCGAGTCGATCGGAACGGACTCGCACCTGATCGATCGCGACAATCTCATCGTCCACGTTCAGGCCGGCACTGAACGCAGGGGTCTCGCGCTTCACTTGTGCGATGAGCAGTCGGCCCGCGTCGATCTTCGTCATCGCGCCGATCCACGCTTTCGGTTTGCTATTCAGAGTTCCATTGGCTGGCCTGAACTGCAGACCAAAGACCTCCAGGGCCTCGCTGTAGTCGAGCTCGTCAGTGCCTTCAATCGCTGTCCGCCAGAAGGCACCAAGATCGATACTCGCGACATGTTCGGCGAGAGCCCGGAACTCGTCGGGCGTGAAGCCGTACGACCCGGAGTAGCGCGCGTACGCTTCGCGCATGACCTCGTCCAAACTGCGCCTCCCGCCGGTCGCCCGTCGAATCTTCGCATCGAGGAGAAACGCCACCACGGCGCCCTTCGTGTAGTAGCTGATCGCGGTGTTCGGCGTGTTCTCGTCGGGCCGATACAACTTGATCCAGGCGTCCATCGATGCCTGCGTCATTGAGCGCACCCCGCGGCCGGGCGTCGTCTGGAGCTCTTCGATCTTGTCCGAGAGCGAATCGAGGAACTCCTGCGCTGACGAGCGGCCCGCGCGCAGCACGAGGACATCACCGTAGTAGTCGGTGATGCCTTCGACCATCCACAGTGACGGCGTGAACACTTCACGTTCGTAGTCGAATGGTCCGAGCTCGATCGGCCGCAGACGCTTGACGTTCCAGGCGTGAAAGAGCTCGTGGCTGGCCAGCTCGAGCCAGCGCAGATACGCTTTGCGCGACCGCGTTGCCCAACGGCTGGTCATCAACACCGACGATCGGGCGTGCTCGAGACCGCCTCCCGCTTCGGTGATGAGATTGATGAAGACGTAGCGCGGATACGGCAACGAGCCCCAGAACTCCTTGTGCGCGCGTACGATCGCCTCGAGGTCATTCACCGCCCGCGGCGCGTCGAAGAAGGTTGTGTCGCCAGCGTTGGCGAGCGCATGGCGAACGCCGTCGATGGAGAACTCGTGGAGCTCGGGGTTTCCGATCAGGATTGGCGAATCGACCAGCGTGTCGTAGTCCGGCGCGCAGTACGTGTGCGGCCGAGCGCCTGGATCGAGAGCCGTGATCGAACGCATCCATCCTGACGCCGGCACCACAGACACTTCGTGTGGACGCCTCGGCTCGCCGGCGAGGGTCAGGAACGTCGGCGCGCCGTTGATGAAGGCGAAGTCGGACTCAATCCAATTCGTTCGCACCGACATCTCACGGCCGTAGACGCGATACGACACGATCACCGTCGGCGCACCACCAGTGGCGACGCGCCAGCGATTCTTCGCCGTCTTTTCCACACGCAGCGCGCTGCCGCCGGGACTCTCGGCGGTCACCGATTCGACGTGCCGCGAAAACTCGCGCACAAGATACGAGCCCGGCGTCCAGACCGCCATCGACAGTTCGATGCTCTCGCGGCCGGCGCTCGGAATCTCAGCTCGTATGTGGACGTAGTGTGTGTGCGATGCAGGGAAGGTCAACGCGTAGCGGATCGGATCCATGGGACTTTGGTCTTCGGTCTACAGTCTACGGTCTACAGTGGAGATCGTGGAGAGACCATAAACTCGGAGACTGTCGACCGTAGACAGTAGTCTGTAGACCTTAGACTGCCATGCATCGAATCATCGCGCGGCGTGCGCGCGACGCGTCTGCGCCTCGTGTCGACCGCGATCCCGCAATCGTCGCGTCGTTCTTGAGCGATGCGGCGCATGTGCCTGGAGGATTCGCAGCGGGTGTCTCGTTCCCGCGGAACGAGGCCGAAGTCGCCGCGCTCGTCAGGAACGCCGAGCGTGTGCTGCCGGTCGGTGCGCAATCCTCGCTCACCGGCGGCGCAACGCCGCGCGGCGAGGTTGTGCTCAGCACACGTGCGTTGTCTTTCGTAGGGCCTGTTCTTGCGGACGGGCCTACGCATGGCTACGCAATCTGCGTTGGCGCCGGAGTGCCACTCACCGTGTTGCAGACGACGCTGGGCGCGTCGCGTTTCTACTATCCACCAGTGCCAACCTTCGAAGGCGCATTCGTCGGCGGCACGATTTCGACGAACGCCGCCGGCGCAACGACGTTCAAGTACGGATCCACACGGTCGTGGGTCGCTGGGGTATCGGTGGTACTCGCCAATGGCGACGTCCTCGACATCACTCGCGGCGATGTCACGGCATCGTCCGACGGCATCCTCGAAGTGCAGCTGACGTCTGGAGACGCCATCGCGGTTACCCTGCCCACCTATCGCATGCCGGACGTGGCCAAGTTGTCCGCAGGCTATTTCGCTCGTCCGGCCATGGATCTCATCGATCTGTTCATCGGCTCGGAAGGGACCCTCGGGGTCATTGTCGACGCGACGCTCCGCGTCATCGCGCGGCCGCGGCGGGCCGTCGCGTTGATTCAGTGTGATGACGATGGGCAGGCTGTGGCCGTCACGGGGGCGTTGCGTGGCGAGCCAACGGTGTCGGCGATCGAGTATATGGATGCCCGGGCGTTGCGGGTCGTCCAGGAAGACATCTTCACGCGAGCGGGTCTGACCAGGCCCGGGGGTGAATCAGTTCTGCTGATGGCCCAGATCGAGATCGAATCGGACGAAGCTGCGGTATTTGAGCGGCTTCAAGAGATGCTGGACTCGTGCGGCGTGCGCGATGAAGCTAGCGTCGCCGCCGCGGACGATGAGCGCGGCGCGCAGCGATTGTTCGAACTTCGCGAGGCCGTGCCGGCAGGCGTGAACGCGCTCGTCGCAGACGCCAAGCGCGCGCATCCCGGTATTGAGAAGACCGCCGGCGACATGGTCGTCCCCTTCTCGCGGCTGGCCGACTCCATCGCGCTCTATCGTCAGGCGTTCGAGAGCCGCGGGCTGGAGTACGCGATCTGGGGACACGTCTCCGACGGCAACCTTCATCCCAACCTGATTCCGCGCACGCTCGACGACATGAACCGCGGCCGCGAAGCCATCTTTGAGATCGCCCGCGGTGTGATCGGTATGGATGGCGCCCCTCTCGCCGAGCACGGTGTCGGCCGTAGCGCGTTGAAGCAGCGGCTCCTGCAGGAGCTCTATGGCGAGGAGGGCATCGAGCAGATGCGGGCGGTCAAGCGCGCGCTCGATCCCGATTGGAAGCTCGCGCCAGGTGTGTTGTTTCCTCCGTAGAGACGCCGTGCTAGTTGTTCAAGAACGCGACAAACCCGCGGTGCAGATGCCAGAGATCGACCTTGGACGAGACCTCGAACGGCGAGTGCATGCTGAGCAGGCCGATGCCGACGTCGATCACGTCCATGTTCTGCATGGCGAACCACGCCGCGATCGTGCTGCCGCCGTACCCTGCGTCGTAACCGTGCGTCTGCCATCGCACGTGCTCGCGGTCGAGCAGGCCGCGAATCTTCGCGAAGAACTCCGAGTTGGCTTCGCGACCGGAGCCGTACTCCTTGATTACCATCCCGTATCCGAGACGTGACGTCAGCACGGGATTCTGCGGCTGCGGGAAGATCGGATCCTGCGCCGTCGTGCAATCCGACACCAGCACCTCGGTCCGCATGTAGGCGCGCCGGCGCGCGACATCGCTGACGTCGCTTCCCTTCTGCGCGGTCATGACCTCGGAGATGAGCGTGTTGAACCACTCCGAGTCGACGCCCGTGTTCCACGAGTTCGTCTCCTCGTTATTGACCGCGTATGCCACGGACGTCAGTCGAGGCGTCTTCATCTCGGCGATCGCTCGCAGGCTGACGTAGGCCGTCGAGCGGTCGTCCTGCCCATAGGCGCCGACGAGCGCGCGGTCGAGGCCCACGTCCCGCGGCGCGGTGGCCGGCACGATCTGAATGTCAGCTGTCAGCAAGTCGCCGGCCGTGATGCCGTGCTTCTCGCGCAACACCGCCAGCAGGCGATCGGTAACCGTGCGCTGGCCCGCCGCCGGATCCGGTGGGATCGTCGCGATGATCGGATCGAGCTCCTCGGTGCGAAACACCTCCTGCTGCGTGCGATTGCGGAAATCGCGATCGACATGCGGCGCGAGATCCGAAATGAGCAGCACAGGGTCGGCGGCGTCATAGCCGATGTCGAGCCACACGGTCGTGCCATCGGATTTATCGACACGACCGGTAATCGCCAGCGGCACATTCGCCCACTGATAGTTCTTGATGCCGCCGTGGACCTGCGTGTCAACGAGCACGGCCTGCTCACTCTCGCGGAACGGTTTCGTCTTGAACTCGATGCGCGGCGAATCGATGTGGGTGTTGACGATCCGCAGGCCGTGTTCCAGCGGTTCGGATCCGACCACGAACAGGACGATGGTGCGGTCGCGATTGACGGCATACCAGCGCGTACCCGGCTTCAGACCGGCGGCTGCTTTCTGGTCCCACTTGCGGAAACCGTTGGACTCGGCGAAGCGGATCGCCTCGCGGACGAACTGCATCTCGGACTTGGCCTTGCCAAGGAAGATCTTGAATTCCTCGGCATAGCGCATCACGCGCTCGCGGCCCTGCGTGTCGAGCTCGGGCCACGCGTTGGTGAAGCCGACGTCCTGCGCGCGAAGCGTCGGAAGTGGGAGCAGCGAGACCATCGCGACCAGTGTGAGAAGTTTCATGTTCAAAACGCTCTGGCAGCCGACGTGAGCCACGAATCGCGGAACCGGCGCTGTGCGTCCGTGAGTACCTGACCCGCTTCTTCGGCAGGCACGATCTCGATGCCGGGGTCCTCGTCGAACTTGACGACAGTTGTGATGCGCTCACCGCGGCGGTCGTAGATCACCTGCAGGGAGTCGCCCGGTTTGCGCGTCGCCATCGCGCGCTCGATCTCGGCAGACGTGGCAGTCCGCGATCCGCCGACCGAGACAATGATGTCATCGCGATCGAGCCCGGCCTGATACGCGGGCGTGCCGAAGAGCGTGTCCGAAATCACGCGTGCGCCGGTCTGCGTATCCTGTGTCCGCAACGGTCCCGCCCAGGCGCGTCCGGCCGCACGCCGACGAAGAACGAAGCCGGCCCGGTTCAGCAGAGGCGCGTATTCCATCACCTCGCGCCCCTCGATGTACCGCGCGAAAAAGTCTTGGGCGAATGCCGGATCACCGGAGATCGCAGCCAGCGCTGATTGAAGGTCATTCATCGTATAGGGCGTCTCGACGTATCCAGGCATATTCGTGCCGGGTCGTCCGTGCTTGTCCCAGAGCGCGCGCATGAAGTCGTCCAGCGTGATCCGTCCGTCGCTCCGCTCGCGCAACGTCAAGTCGAGCCCGAGGCCGATCACCTGTCCCCATGTGTAGTACGAGATGAACGTATTGGCGAAGTTTGTCCGATCGGTCACTGAGGAGCGATCGACGAACGGCGCCATCTGGCTCATTTGCACCGCGCTGCTGAACGCCCGCCCCGGACTGTTGACGACGATGTCGAGCGCCTCGCCCATGTCCTGCCCAAACGCGCGCAGCGTGGAGAGGCCGCTGCGCTTCATGACCAACGCGCCGTAGTAGTTGGTGAATCCTTCGCCGAGCCACAGCTCGCCGGAGATGTTCACCTCTTCGAGGTTGAACGGCTCGAGCGACTGCGGGCGGATGCGCTCGATATTCCACGAGTGAAAGAACTCGTGGGCGATCGTATCGAGCAAATCCAGCCGGTTGGTGCGCAGTGAATTCGACGAGGTCAGTACCGTGCTGTTACGGTGCTCCATTCCGTCGCCGTTGGCCCACGGCAGGTAATCCGCGATGAACGTGTAGGTGTTGCCCTCGAAGGGCGGGTACTCGCGAAACACCTGCTTGGCCTCGCGCACGATCGCCTGAACGTCGCGTGCGAGGGCATCGATCTCGGCCTCCGTCCCGGTGTGATGTACGGCCAGGCGAAAGACCGGCGTGCGGTTCTCGTCGGGCACGGTGAAGGTGCGCATCGAGAATTGGCTGAACTCGGCGGGACTGTCCAGCAGGTATTGCAGATTGGGCGCGCTGAACGAGAACGCATCGGTTCCGAGCTGTAGCTGGGTCGCCACATTCCACGACGTGCCTGTCGGTCGCTCGAACCGCACCAGCATCGTCCGGCGCTCCATGCCCTTTGCCCACATCATCACCGCCGGCATGTTGATGTGTGCATGGCTGCGGTCCACGGCGACATACGTGCCGTCCACACGGTCGCCGAAGATGCGGTACTGCATACGGACGATGCCCGAGTGACCGGTGATCTCCCACTGATTCGGGCTGGGCCGCGCCACTGCGAGCGGCTTGCCTGCTTGATCGGTCGCCCGCACGTCGAAGACGTTTTTCGCGAACTCGTGCATCGAGTAACGTCCCGGCGACGAGCGGCTCATATGCACCTGCAGCGGTCCGGGCGGCACGTCCGGGAACGTGATCTCGACCTGCATCAGATGGTGCTCGCGCTCGGGGAACGACAGACGATAGGCGACAGGCGCCTGCGCATACGCCGCGGACGCGGCGGCAAAAACGAGCACCCAGATGCGCACCACGAGCATGCGCGATGCTAACAGATCCGTTCGCAGAGGCGCCGTGAGTAGGGATGCGCAGGCGTCGCCCTACAGATGCCATGCGCGGATTATTCGACGACACGTGCAGAAGCGACCGAGATGACAGACAGCGATCGTCGTCGCGATGAACGCCATCGGTTCAACCGCCGGCGGCTCAGACGCGTGGCCGAGGGTAATGTGCGGCGTAAATCGGTCGAAGCTCGATTGGCGCCTGAATTCGCGCACCCATCGCACATCACGTTCGCGTGCGTCCTCACCGAAGAACGCCGAGACATCCCCGCTCGTCGCTTCGAATGGTTCCGCAATTTGAAGCAGCCGCTCGTGCATGTTCATCAGCTCCGGCGACCGCTCGATCGACATCCACACCGAGTTGCTGCCCTGCCCACCTCCGGTGACGCGCAGGTGGATCGGCTGCCAATCGCGCACAACGAGGCGATCGAGCTGCGCGAGGAGCGGGTCGATCGACTCGGACGGGACGAAATGCTGAGTGAGCGTGATGTGCGGCAGCCGATCGGCGGCAAGCAGCAGGCCTTGTGATTGATCCGCAGGCAACGCCGCACTCAGCGCAATGGCGCGCGCGGACACATCGGCCGGTGGCACTATCGCGATGTCGATTGCGGTAGTGTCCGGCTTTAGCCGGACCATCATGGCTGGACCGTCAGCGGCAAGGGCCGTCCACGCTCGTAGCGACGAATCGTCGTCATCACGACGTCAGCCATCATGTCGAGGAATCGCGGATCATCATTGACCGCTTCCGCACGCGTCATCGCCAGCCCGATCTCGCTACACACATCCGCGGCCGCACGATCGAGGTCATAGAGCACTTCAATGTGATCGCAGACGAACCCGATCGGACACAGCACCGCAGCGCGTAGGCCGCCCTCGCGCGCCAGCCGCAGGTAGTCGCAGACGTCCGGTTCGAGCCATGGATCGCCAGGCCGCCCGCTGCGGCTTTGATAGACGAGCGTCCAGTCTTCGATACCGGCCTCAGCGGCCACCAATCGCGACGAGGTTTGGAGCTGCTCCTGATATCGCGACCGCTCGGCCATCGTCGTCGGGATGCTGTGCGCGGTGCACACGAGCCGTGCTTCCCCACGGAGCGACCCGGGCAGGCGCGCCAGCGCTTCTCGGACGTGCGCAGCGTTTGCCGCAATCCACAACGGATGATCGAACCAGCTACCAGCGTACGTGACGCCAACATCCTGCCCGTCGCGCCGCAGCTCGTCGCGAGCCGCCATCAGGTTCTCTCGATACTGCTGGCAGCTCGAATACGAGTGCTGCGCCGCCGCGATGAAGCCGACAGCCTGACGATGACCCGCCGCGTACATCTCGCGAAGTGTGTCGGGCAGGAGCGGATGCCAGTTGCGCATGCCGATATAGACCGGCAACGCGTGGCCCAGAGCAGCGAGCCGCCCCTCGAGCCCGCGCGCCTGACGACGGGTGACCTCCGTGATCGGCGAGATGCCGCCAAACAACTCGTAGTGGTGTGCGACTTCCTCGACGCGCTCGGGACTTACGCGTCGGCCGCGCAGCACATTGGCGAGGAACGGACGGATGTCGGCGACACCCTGCGGACCACCAAACGAGACAATGAGAACTGAATCGAACCGCAAACCCGGAGTCTACAATACGGCCAGCCATGCTCCGCGCCGCCCTCGCCATCATCGTCCTCGCGCAATGGTTGAACTATCCGGCCGCTGGAATTCCACGCCTGCCCGACGGCAAGCCCGACCTGTCAGCGCCCGCGCCGACGCGCGATTTGAGCGGAACTTGGATGGGCCCGCGCGACACGCTCGGCGCCGGCGGCCCACCGCGATACGCGACCTATCTCGCTGCGGACCTGCCCGAGGGATCGGTCCCGCTCAAACCGGACGCTCGCGCGATCGTGCGTGAACGGTTCGAGCAGTTGGGCAAGGACAACCCCTTTTCGCGATGCTTGCCGGCCGGCGTCCCCGCGGCATGGATGCAGCCGGCGCCGATCAAGATCGCGCAGAGCCGCGGCGTCACGTTCGTCCTGTATGAGACGCGAGGCATGTATCGACAAATTTTTACCGACGGCCGGGCACTCCCGAAGGATCCGAATCCGTCCTGGATGGGATATTCAGTCGGCCGGTGGGAGGGTAACGTCTTTGTGGTGGAGTCGATTGGCTTCAATGACAGAACCTGGCTCGACGGCATTGGCCATCCACACGGCGAACGACTGCGAGTGATCGAGCGATTGCAGCGGCGGGACTTCGGTCACCTCGAGTTGGCCGTGACCATCGACGATGACGAGTTCTACGAGAAGCCGTGGACCGTGACGGTCGTGCTCGAGCTCTCACCCGACACCGAGCTCCTCGAGGACGTGTGTCTCGAGAACGAGCGCAGTGTCGAGCACATGATCGGAAAGTAGCGATCAGCCAGGCGTCTCGCGGCCAGACTCCGGGACAGCCACTCGCGACGAGGAGAGTCCTCGCAACCACTCACGTACTTTCCCCATGCATGGCGGCAAGGGATCGCACGCCAGCAGATACAACACCATCGTCGTCAGGAGGATGAGCAAATAGCTGAGAAGGACCAGGTTTGCGGTGTCCGGCTTCAGCGGGACCGGGAGTGTGCGCAGGTTCAGATAAAGGAACAACACCGGATACGCGAGTACGAGACACAGCGTCAGGAACGAGGTTCGAAGCAGCGCGTCACGAATGCGTCGCGGGTTCCGGAGCCCGCGGGCCACGCGTTGGTAAGCCGCCGTCTCGTAGGTCTCAATCGGCGTCTTGAAGATGGTCTGCGTCAGCACGTACAACAGTGCCACGCAAAAGATCGCCGCGACCACGCGCAGTTCGATGTCCACGTTCAGCGCGTAGAGACCCGCCCACACGAAGTACAGAATGATGCTGAGGTTGGTGAGCTGGACCGCCAGCCACACGTTCGTTCTTCCGGTCAGGCGCTGGAACCCGCGACAGGATCGTTCGATAAGGTTAAGAACGGCCGAATCGATGAACGCCATCTCTGCGGAGCGGCTCTGTGATGGAAGACACCGTCTGCCGTGAAAAGTTCGACCGCCGGACGCCGCCCTCCGAGCACGGTTTCGTAAGAGGCCACGAAATGCAACGGATTAAGGAGTGTTTCTCACTGAAGAAGCTATCCCGCCCGGCTTGACGCCCGGTCTTTGATCCCTCAGACTCGATAGGAAGCCCAAATTCATACGGAGCATCACTAGCATGCCGAGATACCGATCCCTTCCGGCGGCGGCCGTTCTTCTTGCGCTGAGCGCCTGCGCAAGCGTGTATTTCGGACACACGGCGCTGGCCGCCCAGGATCAGGTCTCCGAGCAGTACAAAATCTTCACCGCCGGTCTCAAGGCCGTTGAAGACGTGTACGTCGGCGACGCCGAATCCGACCGCGTGATTTACGGCGCGATTACCGGCATGCTGCAGACGCTCGATCCACATTCGAGCTTCATGGATCCCAAGTCGTACGCGCAGACGCGCGAGCGGCAGGAAGGACGGTACTACGGGCTGGGCATCACGATCCAGGTGATCAACGGCGACGTGATCGTCGCGTCGGTGTTCGAAGACTCGCCGGCCTACGAAACCGGACTTCGTCGCGGCGACGTCATCGCGCGCATCGAGACAGAAGACACCAAGGGCTGGACCAGCGAACAGACGGTCGGCCGTCTCAAGGGCCCACGCGGCACGTTTGTCAACATCTCGCTGCGCCGCGCCGGACACGACAAGCTGATCGACCTGCGCGTTCGCCGCGATGAGGTGCACATCCCCACGGTCGCCGCCGCGGTCATGCTCGACGACAGCACTGGCTACATCAAGCTGACCGAATTCGCCGAGAACTCCGATCGTGAGCTCGGACGCGCGCTCGGCGACCTCACCAAGCGTGGCATGAAGCGTCTGGTGTTCGACCTGCGCGGCAACCCGGGCGGCCAGCTCGATCAGGCGATTCTCATCTCGAGCCGCTTCCTGCCAAAGGGCGACATGGTCGTCTACACCCGCGGCCGTGTGAACGGTTCGGACCAGGACTATCGTGCGCAGGAGCGCAGCGACTATCTGACGCTGCCGATGATCACGCTGGTGAACCGCTCGAGTGCGAGCGCGTCGGAGATCGTCTCGGGCGCGCTGCAAGATCACGATCGGTCGCTGGTGATCGGCGAAACGACGTTCGGGAAGGCGCTGGTGCAGTCGGTGTATCGGCTCAACCGCGGCGCAGCGGCGCTCATTACCACCGCGCGGTACTACACGCCCAGCGGCCGCCTGATTCAGCGGCCGTGGGACGGCACCTTCGACGACTACCTGACCTACACGCTGCGCGATCAGGACGCGAACAAGACGCACAAGGCCGACGACCTGAAGCTCACGGACGCGGGCCGCAAGGTGTATAGCGGCGGCGGAATCGAGCCCGACCGGCGCTTCGATGGCCCGACCGAGGGTTTCAACCCGGGCCGGTTCGCGCGGACGATTAACGGGCGCGGACTCTTCGACGTCTACGCGCGCCGGTTCACCCGTCAAGGCGACACGCGCATGCCGCAGGCGACCTCAGGAGCGAGGCACGAAGTCGCGGCGAGTTATCGAGTCAGCGATGAGATGCTGAATGAATTCAAGCAGCTCGTCCAGCAGTCGCCGCTGCGCTTCGACGAAGCCGGGTGGCAGAAGGATCGCCCGTACATCGCGGCGATGATAGCGAAGGAGATCGACCTCGATCTCTTCGGCGCCGTCAAGGCGTACGAACGGCTCGTGAAGCAGGATCCGCAACTGCAGTTCTCGCTCAATTACTTCGGCGAAGCGACGAGCCTGCTGAACAACGGGAAGAACTCGACTGCGACGCGCGCGGCACGGCTTAATTAGTTCGTGGTGGGTAGTTGGTAGTTGGTGGTTGAGGACACGGAGTCACGCACTACTAACCACCAACCACTAACCAGTTATTTCACAGGCAGCAGCGGCTTCCGCTCCGGCGGTAACTGCTGATCGACGGCGGTCAGCAGGAACCCCGCCATCACATAATCGCCCATCGTCGTCACGATCTCGACGGCACCCTGCCGTCCGAAGTGCTCCACTGTTTTCGCCCACAGCTCGGTGCTCACCTTGTGATCGCGGAAGAGCGCGCGTCCGAGGCGGATCACCGTCGCGTCCTTGTCCGGCAGACCGGCGACCTCCTTGTTGAATTTCACGACGTCGATGACTGACTGATCGAGACCGGCGCGCAATGCGGCTGGCTCGTGCCCGGACCATTCGTACTGCTGGTCGAACTCACGCGCGGCGAGGAGCGCCGAGAGTTCGAAGTACTTTGGCCCTGCGACGGTTTTTCTCAAGTATTGATTGAGGTGGTGAATCGGCTCGGCCGCGCCGGGGCTGTACATCGAGACGGCGGCCGGTCCAGTCTTGCCCATGGCGCGGCCTCCGGCAATCACGTCCCAGACCCGCTTGCCGTCGGCGTCGAGGCTGTCCCGCTGCGGCGGCGGAAGCCGCGACAACGACTCAGGATTGATGTCCGATGCCAGCTTGGATTGGGCGGCGGCCACTGCGACGGATGCCGTGATGAGGACGAGCCCGAACAGTCTGTTCCGCATGAGTGCAACCTCCGTAGGGCTGGTCCTTTTGGACCGGCCTACGAGCGAGGACGATATGCCAGGGCGACGCCTCACGGCGACAATTTTTCGTCTACGATCAGCGGATGCTGACACTGCGGAAAGCGGAGGAGCGCGGCAAGAGCGACCTCGGGTGGCTCAAGAGCTACCACACGTTTTCGTTCGGCGGTTATTCCGATCCGAACCATATGGGCTTCCGGGCGCTGCGCGTGCTCAATGACGATCGGGTGGCGCCGGGCAAGGGCTTTGGCGCGCACGGCCATCGCGACATGGAGATCCTGTCCTACGTGCTCGAAGGCCAGCTCGCACACAAGGACAGCATGGGTGAAGAGCACGTGCTCGGGCCAAACGAGGTACAGGCGATGAGCGCCGGCTCCGGTGTCATTCACAGCGAGTTCAATGCGTCGGAGACCGAGCCGACGCACTTCTTCCAGATCTGGCTCGTGCCGGGGACGCGGGGCATCAAGCCGTCGTATCAGCAGTTTGGCTACGACCCGAACGAGAAACGCGGCACGCTGCGGCTGATCGCCGGGCCGGAGCAGGACACCAACCCGCGGTCGGCGTTCATCAACCAGGACGCGCGTATGTACGCCGCGGTGCTCGGCAGCGGCGAGACCATCACGTATCCAATTGCTCCGGGCCGTCACGCGTGGGTGCAGGGCGCAGCCGGCGATATCGAAGTGAACGGCATACCGCTCGCGGAAGGCGACGGTCTCGCGGTCAGCGATGAATCATCACTGACGCTTCGCGGCGCCGGCGCGCGCGGCGGCGAACTGCTCCTGTTCGATCTGGCCTGACCGTGGGCGACATCAACGCGCTCGTCGTCTTCTACTCGCGCTATGGCACCGCCGAGAAGCTCGCGCTCGCCGCCGGCCTCGGCGCGATTCAGGCGGATGCCAACATCCGATTGCGCCGTGTCGCCGATCGCGCCGATGCGACGTCGATTGCCGCCGACACGAACTGGAAGAAGAACCTCGATCGGATGAATCGCGACTACGTCGCCCCGCGACCGACCGATCCGATATGGGCCGATGTCATCATTCTCGCCACGCCAGCCGAGTCCTCGAGCGAAGTCGAATCGTACGTGGCGTCGCTGTCGTCGATCGGTTCAATGAATGGCAAGCTGGCCGCGCCGCTGGCGCCAGGCAATCGTGAATCGGCGCTGAAACCGATCTACTCTGCCGCCGCGTGCTGCGGGTTGATTGTCACGCCATGCGGCGAATCGTCATCGGATCCGATCGCCACGGCGACTGCATTCGGTCAGCGCGTGACCGAGATGGCGCGCGCGCTCAAGCGGACGTCTTAACTCGCAACCATCCACCGAACCACGCGGCGGGAATCATCAGCGCGATGCCGGTGAGCCAGAACCATAACGGCTCTTCGCTCGGAACCGAGAACATTGCCCATACCGTGACCACGGCTTGAATTGCACCCATCACCGTCGCATGAGCGACGTGGCTGCTCCAGGCCAGTCGTGCGGTGACAAAGCCCGCCGCCACCATGCTCGTCGTCTCCCAGAGCAACCAGAACACTCGCGTGCCGATGCTGTAATTGACCATGGATGCCGTCGCAGGCAGATCAGGATGCATGTGACGCAGGATCGCTGCACCAGCACCCTGCATCGCATAGAGTGCAACCGACAGCGTGACAAACCCGGCGAGGACTGCGGCGACGCTTCTCACTTCGCCAGCGGCCAGTACACTTCCGTGCGCCACTCCGCCGGATCGGGATGTTCAGCGGGATCGGTGATGTAGGACTCCCACGGCGCGCCGCCAGCCCGGACACCGTTGGCGTCCATCCAGCGTTCCATTGCGACATAGGTGTCGTTGAGCTGATCGTAGAGACCGCCGTGCACGGCGACGAGAACGGGGCCACCGGGGAGCGTCGTGGCCTCGATTGCACCTTTGCCAGGCGCCGGCGCGGCGAGCGGCTTGCCACACTCGATCGTCCAGAGTCCAGGTCCGGTCGAGAGATATCTGACGAACGGCCGGCCGTCGAGGGGCAAGCCGACTTTCTGGCAGTGTCCGAACACGCCGCCGAGCGACTGGCCAATCGCCGCCTGCAACTCCGTGCGCGACGTTCGACAGCGCGTAATCAACGCCGGCTGCGGCGTGAGGTCGCGGCGTTCGATCGACAGTGTGGGCATGGGGATTCTCCGATTCGCGTGTGGACGATCGACGGGAAGATGGAAGAGCCCAACGCA
>DAINQP010000019.1:0-45917 GCA_036742665.1 Vicinamibacterales bacterium
GACCGGTGGCGCCGCCGACACCATCGCTGCCGATTCCTCGCCTGGTTGCTGACGATGCGGTAGATACAGGTCCGCAGGGCAGACTGGCCACGGAAGCTCGAAAGTGTGCGGAAGACGCGGAGGAAGACCTCTTGCGAGAGGTCGAGGGCTTCATCCCGGTCTCCGAGCAGGTGGAGGGCAAGCGAGTAGACCATGCGTTGGTGGATTGCGACAAGATCGGCGCAGGCGGCCTGGTCGCCAGTGTTACAACGCGCGATAAGAGCGGCTTCCTGAGTATCGACCTCAGACCACGCTACCGCGCCAGCGTTCTTCACCAGGCCTCCGGAAATGAGCGTCCCCATGAAGTTTAGCACCGTCCTCGATTGCGTTAGACCCCACCTCCTCCGGTAAGTTCCCTCGGGGTCACGACCGAGACTGGCCCGGGCTAGGCCCAGGCCAGCCTCGGTGTACCATCGCGGGCGACGATGAAGCGATCCGTCATTCTTGCCGTCGCTGCGGTCGCGGTCGCCACGGCGGCGATGCTGGTCTGGGTAGACGCCCGTCGGGAGCGGGAGTTTCGGCGTCTGATTGCGGTCGGCGACGCGGCACTGGCGTTCGGTCAGACCTCCGACGCCATTGAGGCCTTCAGCGGGGCCCTCGCCCTCAAGCCGGACTCCATGCTCGCCTCGCTCAAACGAGGCGACACCTATCGCCGGCGCGGCGACTACGCCGCTGCGCTGCGCGACCTCGGCCAGGCGGCGTTTCTCGACGCTGCGGCACCGCGTCCGATCGAGCTGCTGGGCGATGTGCAGACCGCGCTGGGCCAATACGCTGCCGCTGCGGCTGAGTACCAGCGCTACCTCGCGCTCGACGATCGTGCGCCGAGCGTTCTCTACAAGCTCGCTTTGGCCCTCTATCGCAACGGCGAGGCGGCACGAGCGGTGGACCCGCTTCGCCGCGCAGTTGCCGTCGACGATCGAATCGCTGAAGCGCATTACCTCCTCGGCCTCAGCCTGCGCGAGACGGATCGACGGCAATCGCTAGGCGCGCTTCGCCGCGCGCTCGAGATCAACCCGACGTTCGCTGCCGCGCGCGAGGAACTGGCCCGGTTGTACGAACAGATGGGCCGATGGCAGGACGCGATCGACGAGCTCGAAGCGCTCGCCGCGCTCGAACCGGCGCGCCCGGAGCGGCTCGTCAGCGTTGGACTCGCCTACGCCCGAATCGGCCGACGGGATACCGCAGTCCTCACGCTTGGCCGGGCAGCGGAACGTCATCCCGACGCAACCGTCGTGTACACCGCACTCGGGCGAATCTGGTTGACGGCCGCCGAAGCGCAAAAAGATACCGTGGCACTCGACAAAGCGATCGAAGCGCTGCAGCCAGCAGCCGCGCGGACGGATGCGGTCAGCGAAACGCGTGCGCTGTACGGCCGTGCGCTCGCGCTCTCTGGCAACGCCGTCGCCGCGGAACGCATGCTCGTGCAGGCCGTTGCCATGATGCCGGTCGATCCTTCCGCATATCGATACCTCGCCGAGGTCGCACTCCGGCTCGGTCACATGACGGTCGCAAAGGAGGCGGCAGCGAAGTACGCGCTGCTAACCTCGTCTGCCCTCTGACATCGTCGGATCGAGCGCGTCGCGAAGTCCGTCTCCGAGAAAATTGAATCCGAGCACGAGGACGGCGATGGCAAGGCCTGGAACGATCGTCAAATGCGGCGCGTCCAGCAAGTGCGAGCGGCCGTAGTTGAGCATGGTTCCCCAACTTGGGGTCGGCGGCTGCACACCGAGTCCGAGAAAACTCAGTGAGGCCTCAGCGAGGATCGCACCGCCCATGCCGAGTGTCGCCTGCACGATGAGCGCTGGCAGCGTCGCCGGCACGATATGTCTGGCGAGAATGCGCGGAGTCGCGGCACCCAACGCCCGCGCCGCCTGTACGTATTCCAGCTCGCGCATTCGCAGTACCTGACCTCGGATCAGACGGGCGTAGCCCACCCATCCAATCAACGTCAGTGCCAGCACAACATTGGTGAGGCTCGGGCCGAGGACGGCGACGACCGCAATCGCGAGCAGCAGCCCAGGAAACGCCATCAAGATATCGCTGACGCGGCTTACGACGTCGTCAACGATGCCGCCGTAGTAGCCGGCAATCGATCCGAGCAACGTGCCGACGGTGGCTGATATACCCACCACCACGGCGCCGACGATCAACGAGATCCGCGCGCCGACCAGGAGCCGCGCGAGGATATCTCGACCGAGTTCATCGAGACCGAGCCAATGCGCCGGCGATGGTCCTTCGAGACGAAGCGGCAGATCTTGAAAAGCCGGATCGATGCCGGCGATCGCCGGACCGATCATCGCGGCGAACACCGTCACGCACACGATCGCCGCCCCCGCTCTCGTCATTGATAGCGAATTCGCGGATCGAGAAACCCGTACGCGAGATCGGTGATCAGATTCACCGCGACGTAGGTGACGGCGATCAGCAGGATGCAGCCTTGCACCAGCGGATAGTCTCGAAAGCCGATCGATTGAATCAACAGCCGGCCGATACCCGGCCACGAGAAGATCGTCTCGGTGATCACCGCGCCGGTCAGCACGGCGCCGAACTGAAGTCCCAGGATCGTCACCACCGGGATCAGACTGTTGCGAAACGCATGGACGATCACGGCGCGGCTCCAGGAAATGCCGCGAGCGCGCGCCGCGCGCACGTACGGCTCGCGTAACTCTTCGAGCAGCGATGCGCGGATCATCCGCGCCAGCATCGCCGCAAGTGCCAAGCCCAGCGACACAGCGGGCAGCACGAGATGGTCGATGCCACCGCGGCCCGACACCGGGAGCCATCCCAGTTCCACGGCGAACACAATCGCCAGCAGCGGTCCAAGCCAGAAGTTCGGAATGGCCATGCCGCCCATCGCGACAGCCATCGCAGCGTGATCGACGAATGTGCCCCGCCAGGCTGCCGCTGCGATTCCGAGCGGCACCGCGACCGCCATCGCCACGAGCATCGCGGCCAGGGCAAGCTCGAATGTCGCTGGAAGGCGCTCCGCGATCTGCGCGCCAACGGATGTTCTCGTGCGCAGTGAGGTGCCGAGATCGCCGCGGATCAGACCACCGAGAAAATCGACGTACTGCTCGAGCAGCGGGCGATCGAGCCTCAGTTGCGTCCGCAGCGCGGCCACATCGGCCTGAGGGGCCGCCTCGCCGAGCATGGCCTGGGCGGGATCACCGGGGATGAGATGAATCAGCAAAAACACGAGCGTGGCAACGCCGAGCAATACTGGAATCGTCAACGCCACGCGGCGAGCCACGAACCGCAGCACGGCGTCATTGTTTGCTGACCTTCCCGCTATTGCAAGGACACGCGCGGTACAATCGCCTCATGCAGACGTGCCACGCGTGCGGGAAGTACCTCGCCGACGGCGCGACGCAGTGTCATGCATGTCTGGTTGCGGTTCCCGAAGAACAAGAACAACAAGAAGGACATGACGTCTATGAGCTGTCGTCTGCGGAGACGACGGCCATTCCGCCGGAGTGGGACGGTGGCGCCGTCTACACGCTCGAACGAGCCGCTCGATGCCCGCAATGCAAGGAGCTCATACGCAGTCTGCGGGTGATGCGCTTGAAACGTACGCAGATCAGCTTCACATCGCCATTGCCGCGCGCCGGACGCGTCATCGTCTGTCCGTCGTGTCTCGCCATTCTGTCGGCTGACGTGTCGACGTTCTGATGGACATCCACATCTGGTCCGATGTCGTCTGTCCGTGGTGCTATTTGGGGAAGCGCCGATTCGAACACGCACTTGCGCTGTTCGATCGCCGCGATGAGATCCACGTGACGCATCGATCGTTTCAGCTTGATCCGTCTCGTCCGCGCCATCAGACAACGAACCGCCGCGAGATGCTCAAGTCCAAGTACCGACTGTCCGACCAGCAGGTGCGGGACATGGATATCCGCATGGAGCGTCTCGCTGACGTCGAGGGTCTCGAATACCACTTGACCGATGCGGGGTTGACTGGCAACACGCTCGATGCGCATCAGCTCTTGCAGTTGGGCCGAGTGCGCGGGATTCAGGATGCGGTGATCGAGCGGTTGTATCGTGCGTACTTCACCGAGCAGCGCTCAGTGTTCGATCGCGACTCGCTCGTCACGCTGGCTGGCGAGGCGGGCCTCGATCATGCCGAGACCCGCGATGTGCTCGAACGGGATACGTACGTCGAGGCTGTCACCGCCGACGTGCTCGAGGCACGCTCGCTGGGTGTCAGCGGCGTGCCCTTTTTCGTGCTCGCTGGCCGCTACGGCATCTCGGGCGCCCAGGCCACCGAGGTCTTCACCGAGGCATTGACTACGGCCTGGAAAGACGAGGCTAAAACGTCTTCACTCGAACGTTCTTGAACTTCACGGTGCCGGCGCCGTACTGCAGCGCGATCGGTCCGCGTGCGTGTTTGTTGTCCTGCGCGTCCACCATCTTTTGACCGTTGATCAGTACGGTCATCCGCGGTCCCCGTGCGGTGACGTCGATGGTGTTCCACTTGCCACCGGTGTTGACGATGGTCAGCGGCTTGGCGACGTCAACGATCGCGCCGGTCCGGTAGGTCTGATCCGGACGCTTGTCGAAGATGTTCACTTCGTAGGCGTTCATCGCGTTGATGGTTTTCGGATCCTCGCAGCGGATGAAGATGCCACTGTTCGCATCATCGGTGACCCAGAAATCCGCCGTGATCTGGAAGTCGGTATAAGACTGCGGCGTCACCAGAAAGCCCGTGCCCATTGAGGCCTGCACTGCGCCGTCGGCGACCGACCAGTTGGCGTTGCCGACAACGTCCCAGCCTTTCAGCGAGGTGCCGTCGAGGATCGTCTTGAAGTCCGACTGACCCGAGGTGACGTACGACGTCTGAAACCCGACAAACCCGAGAAAAACTAGCGTGACCGTGAGCGCAAGCGTGCGTGTCATATGTCGCCTTTCCGCCGAATCTGGCCGCGCGGATTATAGTCGTCCGCGCGGATTGACGACATGATTGGATTGGCCTGACGCGAGCGAGGCTCGCTGGGAGGTGGGTGTCGCTTAGTCCAGACGCCAGCCGACAGACCAGTTTTGTGCCCGCAGCTGGTCGCTCCAGCGTATTGCGCTGGTCCAGTCGCCGAAATCCCGATAACCGAGCGGACGGCCGTTAACGAACCAGACGACGATGGCTCCGTCAGAACGTGGACTGATCACGGTATGAGACCGCATGCCGGGACGCCGCATTCTCCACAACACGACCGGCTCCTGCTGCACTGACCGTTTCTTCTGGCTCTCGGGCACGCTCTCGCCGCGAGGCAAGGGTGATACCAGCAGCGGCCAGCCCGTTTCTCGTTTACGCCGAACATCGCCTAGCGAAAAGGTCCGTCCCTGGAAGACAAAGGGTCGACCAGTGCGGTAATGCAACGGACGCGCGGTTCAGTCCAACCCCAGCCGCGCCATGATCTTGAGGAGACCCTGCCGCGACAACCCCAACTCGCGGGCGGCTCGCGCCCGTTTCCCAGCAGCGCGCGCCAGTGCCATCCCGATGAACTGACGCTCGAACTGCGCACGCGCCTCGGCCAATGTCATGACGCCGCTCGACGCCGACCCGGAGATGACCTGCGGCAACAGGGACGGTCGAACCTGCCCCTGAGCGGGTGCGGCAACGGCCAGAGCCGACATGACGTTCTGCAACTCGCGCACGTTCCCCGGCCATGAGTAGCGCGACAACGCGGTGATCGTGCCGTGCCCCAGCGATGCATGCGTCCCGACCCGAGCCGCGGCGATGTTCCAGAAGTGATGCGCCAGCGAAGGAACATCTTCAGGTCGCTCGCGGAGTGCCGGTACGCGAATGCGGATGACGTCGAGGCGATACAGCAAGTCGTGACGGAACCGGCCCGCCTCGGCCTCGACCCGCATGTCGCGATTCACGGCGCTCACGATCCGTACGTCTACTTTCCTGCTGAACGACTCCCCCACTCGACGCACTTCCTGCTGCTGGAGCACGCGCAGCAGCTTCGCTTGCGCGCGGGGAGACAGGTCGGCGACTTCATCCAGGAACAGCGTGCCGCCGTCTGCTTCTTCGACCAGACCCGCCCGTTCTGTGATCGCGCCGGTGAATGCGCCACGCGCGTGACCAAAGAGCTCGGATTCAAGGAGTTCATCCGGCAGCGCGGCGCAGTTCAGGTCGCAGAACCGCCGCTCACGACGCGGGCTGAGGGAGTGAATCGCACGCGCCACAAGCTCCTTGCCCACTCCGCTCTCGCCTTCGATCAGCACGGCGAATGGTGCGGATGCTGCACGGGTCACCGCACGACGGACCTCGGTCATCGCGTGGCTCGATCCGACGAGCTCGGGAATCAATGTCGAGACGGCTACGGTCTCGCGAGCGACGGACTGCAAACTCTCGACTCGCGGCGCGAGCACCGCCGCCGCCAGAGCCAGGACCTCTCCGCCATCCGCAGGCGGTGTTCGATCGACGGGCCATCGCGCGCACAACGCCCCAAGTAAACGGGGTCCGAGACGAATGGGTACGCCCTGTTCGCCACCGGCCCTGCCGGCCTCCGGCCCAATCGCAATTCCCGCCTGCAGCACGCGCGGACCCAGGTCCGTCGGGAGCCCGGAACCCGCCCCGAGGACGGCAGTCGCGGGGCCGGCATCGCCTGAGCACAGCTCGACGCGGCTGGTCTCGAGCACATCGGCGACGCTCGCCAGTGTTTTCGCAATCGCCGTACGGTCGTCCTCGTGGTCCTGAACGATCGTTACCAGCCTCGTCAACACGTTTCGTCCACTGACTCGCGGGGGCATCGCAACCATGATGTGAGCGACGTGCTTGGCGCGCCGCGCAATCTCCTCGCGCAGCAGTGGCGGCGCCGCAGCCTCCATTCGTCGAAGATAGGCGAGCTCTCGTTCGGCCTCCGTCTGTTTGCCGGCGCGGCGGTAGACGTCGAGTAGCAGAAGCCGTATTCGCGCGAGCCGCAACGGCGTGCGCGCGCACTGTGTGGCCTGGTGCAGCTGCCGCATCCGCTCGTCAACCGCCGCGAGATCGCCAGTCGCCATCAGCACCCGCACATGCGCGGACAGTGCAATCGCGCGGGCCAGCCCGCGATCGTTCAGGTGAGACCCATCGTGAGGTGGTGCACTCTCCGTCACACCAGTTACATCGAGCAGCTCGCGGGCGCGCTGCCCCGCCGCAAATATGTCGCCGATTGCCAGCGATGTGCGTATAGCGATCGACGACACATACGCAGCGGTCTCGCGATCGGCATCCGCGCACACCAGATCACGTTGCGTCGCGTCGTCGATCCGGTCCTGCCACAGAAGGATTCTTGCCAGCGTCGCTTCGGCCCGCGCGCGTTCGACATCGCCAAGTACACCCGCGAGCAGCGCTGCGCGACAGACGGATTCGGCCGCCGTCAGTTGACCGGCATCGGTGCGTGCCGCCGCCTGCCACACCCGCGCGCTCACCGAGAGCGCCTCATCGCTCGCAGCATGGGCGTGCGCCGCGGCCTCTTCAAATGCGCGATCGGCATCCATCGCGCGTCCGCGCTCGAGCAGTAGACGACCTAACGAGATCAGCGCTTGCGCAGCGGGCACCAGCGCCTGACGTCGCAGGAGCGCGGCAGCGACATCGCGCAACAATCGTTCCGCCGCCGCATGCCTCCCGGTGCTCATGAACTGCGTCGCGCGGGAGCCACGCGTGACATGCTTCAGCACATCGTCTGGAAGCGTCGCTGCAAGTGGCATCCTGATCGCAGTCGCACCGTACACGGCCCGCGCTTCACGAACAACGTCGCCCCGGCCGCCCACGATTGCCCGCGGCGATGCGAACGTGAGGAGCACGTGCGGCCGCGGATAGCGGGCAGCCGCATCGACCAATGCCGCCCGCCCCGCAGCGATCGATGCGGTCGGCGGCACGACCAACAACAGCGTCCGCTGCGCCAGATCCGCATCGAGCATCTCGCGCAGCCGCAGATACACCTCTGCCGCGATCGGCACATACCCGCGCGCTCGGGCAGCCGCGGCCACTCGCCGTGTCACAACCGGCGACCGCGGTCCGTTCGCAGTGTCGGCAACGACCCAGCGAGGTTCACCCTCGCGGCCGTGATCGAGCACCTCGAGCAACGAGGCGGGTGCAGGCGATTCGGCGGAAGCGGCGGTGATCGCATCTCCGCGAACGCTCTCGCCCGTTATCAGATCCCACGCGTGCGAGGACCCATACGCACAATAGCGGTCATGCAGCAGTCGGCTCATGCTGCCTGTCGATGCAACCCGGACGACGCCGGCGATCTCTCAAGGAATCCGCGGGAGGCGCTTTCAAGATGCGCAGTTTCTTCCGATCGCATCGAGGTCGAAGTCAGCGCTTTCTGGAACGTAGCGCGGAGGTGGAAGCCCGGACGGCGAAGGCGGCTCGTATAGAATGACCAAAGAATGCTTCGATTTCTGACCGCGGGCGAGTCGCACGGCCAGGTATTGGTCGTCACCGTTGACGGCATGCCCGCCGGCCTTCAGCTCGATATCGACGCGCTCAACCTGCAGCTCCGACGTCGTCAGGGCGGCTATGGACGTGGCCGCCGCATGCAGATCGAAAGCGACCGCGCCGAGGTGCTCTCAGGAGTGCGCCACGGTGTCACGACCGGCGCGCCGATCGCCTTACTGATCCGCAATCGCGACTGGGTGAATTGGCAACAGACGATGTACGTCGAGGCTGAGAAGCCAGAGGGCGCGACCGGACCGGAGAACCGGCCCGACGTGACGCGGCCGCGACCCGGCCATGCCGACCTCGCCGGCGCGATCAAGTACGGACACTCCGACATCCGCGATGTCCTCGAGCGCGCCAGTGCGCGCGAGACAGCCGCCCGCGTGGCGGCAGGATCGCTGGCCCGGCAACTGCTCGGCCGCTTCGGCGTTCGAATCGCGAGCCACGTCTCTGCAATCGGCGGGGTGTCCCTGCCCGCAAACCGCGTTGTCACCTTCGACGAAGCGGTAGCGCTGCCCGACGACCCGCTACGCTGTGCCGATGCGCAACTGCAGCAGCAGATGATCACGGCGATCGATACCGCAAAGGAAGCCGGCGACACCCTCGGCGGCGCTTTCGAGGTGATTGCCAGCGGCGTCCCGCCCGGGCTCGGGTCCTACGTGCAATGGGACCGCAAGCTGGATGGACGACTCGCACAGGCGATGATGTGCATTCACGCCATCAAGGCCGTCGGTATCGGCATCGGACCGGATGTCGCATTCCGTCCCGGCTCACGCGTCCACGACGAGATTCTGCCGCCGCAGCACGAGGCGGATCTTCCCGTGCGGCCCTCGAACAATGCCGGCGGCCTCGAGGGCGGCGTGACAAACGGTCAGGACCTCCGCGTCAGCGGATTCATGAAGCCGATCGCCACGCTGATGAAGCCGCTCCGATCGGTAGACCTCAATACCCTGCAGGATGCACCCGCAGCGATTGAGCGGAGTGACGTCTGTGCCGTCCCGGCCGCAGCGGTCGTTGGCGAAGCGATGGTCTCGTTCGTGGTCGCTGACGCGTTCCTGGAAAAGTTCGGCGGCGATTCGATCGACGAGATCGAACGCCATCGCGCCGCAACCGCCGAGGGTGTGGCGCGCCGCTTCACGGCTCGCACGCAGCCTACGGAGTCGCGCTGACTCTCCATCGCCCAATGCTGCGTCCCATCGTCCGCCACGGCACGGCGGTCCTGCATCGCCCTGCCGAACCGGTCGCCGAGATCACGCCGCAGATCGAGGCACTGGTCGACGACATGATTCAAACGATGTACGCGGCGCCCGGCATCGGCCTCGCGGCGCCGCAGGTCGGCGTCGGCAAGCGGATCTTCGTTTGCGACGTGTCCGTCGGCCGCAACGCCTCTGACCTTCTGGTGTTCATCAACCCCGAGTTCATCGAGCGCGACGGCATGCAGCTCGAAGAAGAAGGCTGCCTCAGCGTGCCCGGCTTCAATGCAACGGTCGCGCGCCCGTCCCGCGCCATTGTCAAAGGCTTGAATCGCAACGGCGAGCCGCAGACGGTCGAGGGCACGGGGCTGCTCGCCCGCTGTTTCCAGCACGAGATGGATCATCTCGACGGCACGCTGTTCATCGATCGTCTGCGCGGCCTGCAGAAGGATCTGATCGTCAGGAAGATCAAGAAGCTCGCCAAAGCCGGCAAGTGGTAGCACCGTGCGGATCGTGTTCTTCGGTACACCCGACTTCGCAGTTCCCTCGCTGGAAGCGCTGATCGCGTCTGAACACACCGTCGTCGGTGTGGTGACACAGCCCGATCGCCCTCGCGGGCGTGGTCAACGCGTGACAGACTCGCCCGTGAAAGCGGTTGCGCACGCACACAATCTGGCTGTTCTCCAGCCCACTCGATTGCGCGATCCCGAAACGATGGCGGCACTCTCCGCCTTGTCGCCTGACCTTGGCGTGGTCGCCGCGTACGGGAAGCTTATTCCCGGTGAGATGTTGCAGCTACCCCGGCACGGCATGATCAACGTGCACGCCTCGCTGCTGCCGAAGTATCGCGGCGCAGCGCCGGTGCATCGTGCCGTGATCAATGGTGACATGGAGACCGGCGTCACGATCATGCGGATGGTCGTCGCCCTCGATGCGGGGGCCATGCTGATGCGAGTGGTGCGCCCAATTGATCCGGACGAAACCAGCGACGTCGTCGAGCGTGATCTCGCGTATCTCGGAGTGGCGCCGCTGCTTACCGTAATCGAGCAACTCGACAGGGGCATCGTGCGTGAAGCGCCGCAGGACGATTCGCAGTCCACGTATGCGCCGAAGCTGATGAAGGATGAAGGGCTCATCGACTGGACGCTGCCAGCGACAGCCATTCACAACCGGGTGCGAGGGCTGTACCCATGGCCGCATGCATATACGCACCTCAAGGCCGCCCGCGTAATCGTGCTGAAGAGCCGGCTGGGGTCTGACCCGGGGTCAGACCCCGGGTCTGACCCGGGGTCAGACCCTGGCACGGTGGTCGGTATTTCGAGCGACGGTATGGTGGTGACCGCGGGACACGGCACACGACTCAAGCTGTTGGAACTACAGCCCGAGGGTCGTCGCGCGATGACCGTCCGCGATTTCCTGGCCGGTCATCCGACACCAATTGGCTCTCGTTTGGGGTCTGACCCGGGGTCAGACCCCGGGTCAGACCCCACGTGACGGCGCCGGCACGGAGGGCAGCATTTCACGCCCTCGTCGCGATCGACGGGGATCGCGCTGACCTCCCCGGCGCCTTGGCGACGGGCCGCGCGTCACTTTCCGACGACCGCGACCGCGCTCTGACCGCGACCATCGTCACAGGAACGCTCCGCTGGCAGCGAACCCTCGACCATCTCATCGAACACTTCGCCAAGCGGCCACTGACGAAGGTCGACCCGCAGGTGCTGTCGATCCTCCGTCTGAGCCTCTTCCAACTGCTGCATCTCGATCGCGTACCGGCCGCCGCCGTCGTGGACGATGCAGTGAGCCTGACGCGGGCGGCGCGCAAATCGAGCGCCTCAGGATTTGTGAACGCCGTGTTGCGCTCGATGCTGCGTCAACGGCACAAGCTGCCACTGCCAGCGCGCCCGCACGATCCCACTGACCGCGACGCGGCGCTCGCTTATCTTGGCGTCACGTTCTCGCATCCGGCGTGGCTCGTCGAGCGGTGGACGACTCGCTACAGCTTCGAGCAGGTCGAACGCTGGGTGCAATTCAACAACGATGCTGCGCCGCTGACGCTGCGCGCCAACACACTACGCGTCACGCGAGAGCAGTTGCAAGAACGGTTGGCACACCACGACGTTGAGACGATCGACACACGCTATGCGCCGGAAGGTGTCGTCGTCACTGCAGGCAATCCGCTGCGCACCGCCGAAGACGAGTCGTTCTTCGTCCAGGATGAAGCCTCGCAGCTCGTGCCGCTCGTGATGGACGCACGCCCCGGAGAGCGGATCCTCGATCTCTGCGCATCGCCGGGAGGCAAGACAGTCGCCCTGGCTGCGGCGATGCAGGACTCGGGGACCCTCGTCGCCTGTGATGTGCGTGCGGGACGTCTCAGTCTTCTGAGCGACACGATTGCTCGCAGCGGTGCTCACCACGTGCGGATCGTTCATGTGCCAGCGCATGGACCACTGCCCTTCGCCCGTACATTCGACCGTGTGCTCGTCGATGCGCCGTGCTCCGGACTCGGCACAATCCGCCGCGATCCAGATATCCGCTGGCGCCGTACCGCGAGCGAGCTGCCGCGTCTCGCCGAGCAGCAGGTGGACCTCCTCATGCGTGGAGCGAACACGGTGAGACCTGGCGGCCGCCTCGTGTACGCGACGTGTTCGAGCGAACCGGAAGAGAACGACGGCGTGGTCAACACCTTCCTCGAGCGGATGCCATTCGTTCGACTGGATCTGAGGAATGAATTGCCAGGACCACTGCAGTCGTTGCTCGACGACCAGGGCGCGCTGCGGACGCTGCCGTTCGCACACGGTCTCGAGGCCTTCTTTGCGACAGCCATGGTTCGACGGGGACGCTGAGTCTTCTCGTGGTACGATCACACATCACATGCGGCTCGGGACACGGGTCTGGAACGTTGGCAAGTTCTTCCTGCTCGTCGGCCTGCTTGGCGCGACCTTCCTCATCTCGTTCGGGATCTCTATGCGCGTCGCGTTGCGCACGCGGGAGGTCGAAGTGCCGGTACTCAACGGCCTCACCGTCAACGAGGCGACCGAAACACTCGCGACGCTCGGTCTGGGCCTGCGCGTGGACGAGAACCGCCGCGCCGATCCCAAAGTACCGCTCGGCCGGGTCATGCAGCAGGACCCTGCCGCCGGCGTCCGTGCCCGGCGTCAACGCACGATTCGCGTGTGGGTCAGCTCGGGACCTCGAGTGACGACCGTCCCAGCCTTGGTCGGCCAGACCGAACGCACTGCGCGAATTCGTCTCGATCAGGACGGCATTCAGATCGGCACACTCTCGGAGATTCGATCGCCCGACTATCCCGCTGATGCCGTCGTGGCACAGAACCCTCCGGCCGACGCGCGTGCGCCACAGGTCTCGATGCTCGTGAATCGCGGCGAACAGGCGACGACATTCGTAATGCCGGATTTGATTGGCATGGATGGCGACCGCGCAGCCGAGGCCATGCGCAGCCGCGGCTTCCGCGTGACGATCGTGGGCACGCAAGCCGCAAACGGGATCCCTCCCGGCACAATCGTGAGTCAACAGCCGAAAGGCGGTTACAAGGTGGGCGAGGCCGATGCGATCTCCCTCGAGGTGAGCCGATGAGGCCCGAGGCGTGAGCGCGACCAAACAAGCAACCGTGCACGTGGCGCCATCGATCCTGTCTGCCGATTTCGCGGCCCTTGGCCGTGACATTGCCGCCGCGGAACGAGGCGGGGCCGATCTGATTCACGTGGACGTGATGGATGGGCACTTCGTCCCCAACATCACCATCGGTCCGCCGGTCGTGCGGGCGATCAAACGCATCGCGACTCGGCCGCTCGACGTTCATCTCATGATTGAAGAGCCGGATCGCTACATCGACGAGTTCATCGTCGCCGGCGCCAGCATGATCTCGGTGCATGTCGAGGCGGTGCCGCACCTGCATCGATCGGTGACCCACATCAAGAAGCTCGGCGCGAAAGCCGGCGTCGTCCTCAACCCGTCCACGCCGGCCGCGATGCTCGAAGATATTGCGCCCGACGTCGACTTCGTGCTGGTGATGTCGGTGAACCCCGGCTTCGGTGGTCAGTCGTTCATCCCCAACACGCTGAAGAAGCTCCAGCGCGTGCGAGCGGTTCTGAACGCGGCAGGCTCATCGGCGCCAATCGAAATCGACGGCGGCATCGGTCTCGACAACGTCGCCGCAGTCGTCGCGGCGGGCGCCAGCATCCTCGTCGCTGGACAGGCGATCTTCGGCGCCTCGGATCCCGAAGCGGCGACGCGCGCCCTGCGCGCGGCCGCGAACAGGACCCCGGTTGGATAATTCCCGGGCGCGGAGAACCCGCGTTCGCGTGCGCTATGCCGACACCGATCAAATGGGCGTCGTCTATTACGCCAATTACCTGGTCTGGTTCGAGGTCGCTCGCACCGAGTGGCTGCGCGACGGCGGATGGAGTTACCGCGAGATGGAGGCCGATGGCATCGCGCTGCCGGTCATCGAAGCGCATTGCGAGTATCGCCAGCCGGCCCGCTATGACGATGAGATCGAAATCCGGACCGTGGCAACCGTACTGACGCCAGTGCGAATCCGGTTCGACTACGAGGCCCGGAAGGCCGACGACACGCTGTCGGCCACCGGCCACACCATTCACGCCGCACTCGGGCCTGACGGCCGGCCGCGCAGGCTGCCGGGCCGAGTGCTCCAAATCCTGGCCTGACTCGTCCGGCTGCCAGCCGAGGGTGGAACGTCTATACAATAAAGGGCTGGGGCCCACAGCTCGGCGGGGACTGTAAGCCCCTGCAGGACAGTTTGAAACGATTGCATGACTGATACGACGACCCGCGCCCTGACCACAGTGTGGTCGGCCGCGCTTGTGCTGACGCTGGTTCTCTCGGCCGCCGCTTGCGGCGGCAAACGATCCGGCGTCCCCGCCAACACCTCCAATCCCGATCGGTATTTGTTCGACCGCGGCAGCGAAGCGCTCAAAGAGGGCAAATGGCTGAACGCGCGCGAGTACTTCCGCCAGGTCGTGGACAACTACCCGCAGAGTCCCGTGCGGCCTGACGCCAAGCTCGGCGTCGGCGACAGCTTCCTTGGCGAGAAGTCGGCTGAATCGCTGGTCCTGGCCGCCAACGAGTACCGCGAGTTCCTGACCTTCTATCCGCGGCACGATCGCGCCGACTACGCGCAATACAAACTGGCGATGAGCCACTTCATGCAGATGCGCGCACCCGAGCGCGACCAAAGCGAGACCGTTTCTTCACTGAAAGAATTCCAGGCGTTCTTCGATCGTTATCCCAACAGTCCGCTGACGCCTGAAGTGCGCACGAAATGGCGTGAAGCGCGCGACCGTCTGAGCCGCGCGGAATTTCGTGTGGGGTTCCACTATTTCCGCGTGCGCTGGTGTCCCGGCGCGATCCCCAGGTTCCGCGGCGTGCTCAAGGATGATCCCGAGTTCAGCGGGCGCGACGAAGTGTATTTCTATCTGGCGGAATGCCTCGCCCGAACCGATAAGAAACCTGAGGCTATCCCTCTGTTCGAGCGCCTGCTGGAGGAATTCAGCGAGAGCGAACACGCAGAGGACGCACGCAAACGCCTCGATGAATTGAAGGCTCAATAGCGAGGCGGACGTTCGGTCCGCCCGTCAGGGAGAGTGACCGATGACGTCCAGATTCACAGCCGGAGTCCTGATCGCGGTCGGATTGCTGGCCGCCACGACGCCCGCCCGCGCGCAGCGCGGACCCGCGCGGACGAATACGAATCTCAGTCCCGAAGTATTGTCGCTGGCGTGCGCGCCCGGCGCCGCGGTCGAGCCGCCGGCGACGGCGCTGCGCATCACCGGTGGACAGGACTCATTCGTGCGGCGCATCTATGCAACCGGCGATCTGGTGACGATCAATGCCGGCCGCAACAACGGCATCGAAGTCGGCCAGGAGTATTACGTTCGTCGTCTGCAAGTCGATCGCCGTGCGCCAATCTCCACTGAGACGCCAGCCACTGTCCGCACCACCGGCTGGATCAAGGTCTACGCCGTGGACGATGAGATGTCGCTCGTCACTGTGACCCACTCGTGCGACACGATCGAGGTTGATGACTATCTGGAGCCGTTCAAGCTTCCGGTCGTCCCCACTGTGTCGCAGGATCGTCCGAAGCCGGAGCGGGACAACTACGGCAAGGTGCTCACGGGCTCCGACCGGCGTACGAGCTTCGGTAAAGGCGACTATTTCGTCATCAACCGCGGCTCCGACTACGGGATCGAGGTCGGCTCGAAGTTTGTGCTCTATCGCGACAAGAAAATGAACGAGAACTTCCTCTTCGCGATCGGCGAAGGCATCGCCACCGAGGTGAAGGAGAACGTGGCGACGGTGGTGGTCACGCAGTCACTGAGCGCAATTCAGTCAGGCGACTACGTCGCGCTGCGACGCGAGACTGAAAAAAAGTAACTCTCACTATCAACGCCCGTTGGGAATTGAAGGGGCGTAATCAGCCCGCGCGCCGTTGCCGTGCGACGTTGACGTCAGTCACGCGCGCGTTGAGGAGTCGCTGGAAGCGGCGGTAGTAGTCCACCGCGGACACTACCGCCAGAATCATCACCGCCCATAGCGTGATGTAGCCAAACGGCGCGAGCCACGGCAGCGGGCCCCATCCCAGAATCAACAACAGAATCGCGGTGACCTGCGAGGCCATCTTGATCTTGCCGAGCGGTGAGGCGGGAATGGTGATGCCTTTGGTGTAGGCGAGGCTGCGGAGCGCCGTGATGGCGAACTCGCGGCCGATGATGAGCGCCACCATCCATGCCGGTGCAAGTCCGAGCTGCACGAGCGAGACGAAGGCTGCCGACGTCAAGAGCTTGTCGGCAATCGGATCGAGCATTTGACCGAGCCACGTGACCTGCCGCCGGCGACGCGCAATGTAGCCATCGAGCCAATCGGTAATCGAGGCGAGTGCGAAAATCGCGGCACCCACCAGCTCCTTCGGCATCCCGAGAATCTGGTGGCCGTCGAACTCCGTCAGCAACACCACGACCAGCAGCGGCACGAGGAACATGCGCACCAGCGTGAGCGTATTGGGCAGATTCATCGGTGGCTGCTGCATTCTACCATCGTGTAAGATCGTGGATCGTCATGAAGGCGATCCTGCTGGCTGGGGGTAAAGGCACTCGGCTCCGGCCGCTCACGATCCATACGCCGAAGCCGATCGTTCCGATTTTCAACCGGCCTTTTCTCCACTACCAGCTCGACCTGCTCAAGCAGGTGCCGGAGATCGACGAAGTCATCCTGAGCCTGAACTACCAGCCACGGCGCATCGAGGAGGTCTTCGGCGATGGTTCCGACGTGGGCATCAAGATCCGCTATGTCGTCGAACCCGCGCCGCTCGGCACGGCGGGCGCGATCAAATACGCCGGTGACAAGCTCACCGAATCGGTGGTCGTCTTCAACGGCGACGTGCTGACCGAGCTGGATCTCGGCGCCGTGATCCGCATGCACCGTGAGCGGAAGGCGCGGGCCACCATCGTATTGACGCCGGTCGAAGACCCGACGCAGTACGGCCTGGTCGAGACCGACGAGCAGGGCAACATCCGCCGGTTTCTCGAGAAGCCGAAGCAGGAAGAAATCACCACCAACAAGATCAACGCCGGCATCTACATCCTCGAGCCGGAAACCTTCGACCGGATCCCGAGCGATGTGCCGTGGTCGATCGAGCGGAGCTATTTCCCGTCGCTCGTTGAGCGCCGCGAGACGTTCGTCGGGTTCATCTACGAGGGCTACTGGATCGATATTGGAACGCCGGAGAAGTACACGCAGGTCCACCGTGACATCATGGACGGCCGCTTCTCGGCCGTGCCGTTCGCCAACGCATCCGACTCGCGCACGGTCGTCTCTCCTGACGTGCGTCTCGAAGAAGGCGCGACGATCGAGGGACCGTGTTTCATCGATGAGGGCGTGCTCATCAAGGCAGGCGCCCGCATCGGCCCACACGCGGTCATCGGCCGCCAGACACAGATTGAAGAAGAGGCCTCAATCCGCAACGCCATCATCTGGCCCAACTGCCGCGTCGGCGGCAATGCCGCCATCCAGGACGCCATCCTCGGCCGTCAATGCCATGTCGGACGGAACGTCTCTGTCAACGGCGGCGCGGTGCTGGGGGACAAGACCACACTGACCGACTTCTCCAGGGCATGATGGATATCAACACTGGCATCTTCAAGGCCTACGACATCCGGGGTTTGTACCCGGGCGAGATCAACGAGACCGTCGCGTGCGAGATCGGGCGGGGCTATGCGGCGTATCTGAAAGCCTCGGAGGTCGGCGTGTCGCGCGACATGCGGATCTCATCGCCGGGGATTGCCGCGGCGTTCATCGAAGGTGTCCGCATGCAGGGCACCAGCGTGGTCGACTTCGGCATGCTGCCGACTGACGCGATGTACTTCGGGGTCGCCGAAGGCCGACTCGAAGGCGGCGCGCAGATCACCGCGTCGCACAATCCCAAGCAGTACAACGGCGTCAAGATGGTCCGCGCCGAGGCGCTGCCGCTCAGCGGCGACGCCGGCATCGGCGACATCCGCGACACGATCGCCAACGACCGTCTGCCGCCTCCCGCCGCCACGCCCGGCCGACTCACCACGCGCGACATCGTCGATCCGTACGTCGGGAAGGTGATGTCGTTCATTGATGCGTCGATCGTCAAGCCGTTCAAGGTCGTGCTCGATGCGGGCAGCGGCATGGCGGGCCTTGTGGCGCCGAAGCTCTTCGATCGGCTTCCGTGCCAGACGAGCAGACTGTGCTTTGAGATTGACGGCACGTTCCCCAATCACGAGGCCAATCCGCTCATCGACGAGAACCGGCGCGACATCACCGAGCAGGTCATCAAGCAGCAGGCCGACATCGGCATTGCCTGGGACGGCGACGCGGATCGCTGCTTCTTCATCGATGGCAGCGGTGAGTTCATCTCCGGCGATTTCATCACTGCACTGCTCGCCGAAGCCTTTCTGCTCAAGTACGGGCCGCAGACCGTCATCTACGACCTGCGCGCGAGCCACGCGGTGCGCGACACCGTCGCCAAGTACGGAGGCCGGGCGCTGATGAACCGCGTCGGTCACGCGTTCATCAAGCAGCGGATGCGCCAGGAAGACGGCATCTTCGCCGGCGAGGTCACCGGCCACTATTACTTCCGTGATTTCTATTACGCCGACAACGGCTTTATTCCGGCGCTGCTGATTCTCGAGTTGATGTCGAAGAAGAACCAATCGCTCCGTGATCTCCTGCAGCCATTCCGCGAGCGCTACTTCATCTCGGGGGAAATCAACACCAAGCTGTCCAGCATGGACGAGGTCCCGAAGAAACTGGCGGCGCTCGAAGCGCGCTACAAGGACGCCGAGACTGCGAAGATGGACGGGATTTCAATCGACTATGCGGACTGGCACTGCAACGTTCGCGGCTCGAACACCGAGCCCCTGCTGCGGCTCAACCTCGAGGCGAGGACACCAGAATTGATGGAGAAGCGGCGCGACGAAGTCCTCTCGGTGATTCGGGGATGAATGGCACCGTCTGATTTACAATGAATCACCTGAACGCGGGAGTAGTTCAGCGGTAGAACGCGAGCTTCCCAAGCTCGATGTCGCGGGTTCGATCCCCGTCTCCCGCTCCATCCAACCTCCGCTCATGCTGCGTGCAGAGGTTGTCGCGCCATAGCGCGGAGCGCGAAGACCGACGCCCCTTGCGGCCGCTGGTCGTCGCTCCGACGAGAGCGTCGAGGCCAACCGGCGGGTTGCGACCGTACACACGACCCGTAACAGCAAGCACCCCAACAACAGACTTGCGAGACGACTGACACAAGCGGCGGGATCGCCTGCATTTCCGTGCAGCGCCGACGCGTTGATTTAGACCTCGATTTCCCGGGCTTTCATACAGCCTCCCTCGGGCACGCATATTGTCCTCTCGCTGGCCGTGCGCGCCCTGCTCACGGCACTGTGGTCGGCGCTGCTGGTCCTGGCCTCGGTGGCGACGTCCTCGGCCCAGAGCGCTCGAGTGATCGTGGAGTTGCGACTCCCTTCGAGTTATGTCCCTGAGGGCAACCTGCCGGACGCCACGACGATCGTCAATCAGCGGGAGGCCATTGCCGCACGGATCGCGCAAGTGTTGGCGCGGCTGCCCGTACGCGCGCGTCCGGCACCCCGGGCATTTCAAACCGTTCCCTTCGTCGCACTCCAATTGACCGCTGACGAGCGCGCCGCGCTCGCGCTCGATCCTGACGTCGTTCGTGTACTCGACGACATCCTGCTCTTGCCGGTGCTCAGCGACAGTGTGCCACTCGTCGAAGCCGATCAGGCATGGAATGCCGGATACGACGGCACTGGCACTGTCATCGCGGTGCTCGACACCGGCGTAGACAAGACTCACCCATTCCTCGCCGGAAGAGTCGTCGAGGAGGCTTGTTACTCGAAAGCCGAGGCCGGTGTCAGCGAGACGCTGTGTCCGGACGGGCTCGATCAGCAAACTGGTCCCGGAGCGGCCGTCCCCTGCACGCTGACCAACTGCTTTCACGGCACGCACGTCGCGGGCATTGCCGCTGGCAACGACCCGTCGGCGGCACAACCCATCGCAGGCGTGGCGAGAGGCGCCAGCGTGTTCGCCATTCAGGTCTTTACCAAGGTCATCGATCCGGCGACGTGCGGAGGCGTCGCGCCCTGCATGGGCGCGTTCTCGTCAGACGTCATTGCAGGCCTCGAGCGCGTGTATACCCGCGCGCTCAGCGGCGCGCGCAACATCGCCTCGGTGAACATGAGCCTCGGTGGAAACCTGTTCACCTCGCCGTGCGACGGCGAGCCCTACAAGCCCATCATCGACAACCTGCGCTCGATCGGGATTGCGACCGTCGTCGCCTCGGGCAACAGTGGCATTCCGTTTGCGATCTCGTCGCCGGCGTGTATTTCCTCAGCGGTCAGCGTGGGATCGACGAACAAGGACGATACCGTGTCGGCCTTCTCCAACGTCGCGTCGTTCATGTCCCTCTTCGCTCCGGGTGACTCGATTACGTCTTCGGTGACAGGCGGCACCTACGAGTCGGCAAGCGGCACGTCGATGGCCGCGCCGCACGTCGCGGGAGCCTGGGCAGTACTGCACCAGGCCGCACCGACTGCGAGCGTGTCCGACATTCTCGACAGCCTTCGAAATACCGGGCTGTCGATTCGTGACGATCGGTTTCTTGGTGGAACTACGGTTCCTCGAATCCGGCTACTGCGAGCCCTGGCCTCGTATGTCCCCGTCACGAATCCGCCGCCCACCATCAGCTCCACCGAGCCGACACATGTGCGCGCCACGTCCGGCCCGATGAAGCTTTTGGTGACCGGTACATCATTCAGCACGTTCTCAGTGGTTCGCTGGAACGGCGCTGATCGTCACACGCGGCTGATCAGTACGACGAAGCTCGAGGCGTCAATCGCCGCCGCCGATCTTCCAGCGGCGGGGACGGCACAGGTCAGTGTCTATACACCTGGTCCTGGTGGTGGCATGACGAGCGCGCTCCTATTCACGATCGATCCAACGGCGACATTGACCATCACCACATCAGTGGTCGCGCCGGGCAGCCTTTCGACCGTTACGCTGAGCAACGGCTTCGGAGGCTCCGACGACTGGCTGGCACTCGCGCGCACTGACGCGGTCGGCACGAAAGTGCTTCAGTGGACCTACGTAGGGGCAGGCGTCACGACGCGGACATGGACGGTGACGATGCCGGAGGCCGCCGGCACGTACGAGTTCCGTCTGTTCGTGGGATACGGCACGTTGATGGCGACGAGTCCAGCGATCACTGTGGACGCCTCGTTGAACCCGGCACCGATAGTGACCTCGCTGTCGCCCGCTTCGATCGTGGCCGGAGGTCCGGCAATTACCCTCACCGTTACCGGAAGCAAGTTTCTGGCAAGTTCGGTTGTGCGGTGGAATGGCGCGAGCCGGCCCACGACCTTCGTCAGCGCGACACAGCTGCAAGCGGCGATCGGCGCGGCTGACATCGCGGTGCCGAGCGCCGCGAATGTCAGCGTGTTCACGCCTGCGCCCGGCGGCGGATTGGCTGCGCCCGTGGCCTTCACCGTTCGGGACTCACCGTCTCTAGCTACCAACGCGACAAGCCTCCGGGGAGGCAGTGGGCTGACGGTAACGCTGACAAACGGCGCCGGCGGCTCAGATGATTGGCTGTCGTTCGCGCCAGTTGGCGCGGCGAACAACAGCTACTTGCAATACATCTACATCGGCAATGGTGTCACCACCCGCACGTGGACCGTCATCGCACCACTGACGCCAGGGTCGTACGAGTTCCGTCTCTTCGAGAACAACGGATACACCCGTGTGGCGACCAGTCCTACGGTCACAGTGCTCCCGGGTCCTCCGGTCATCAGCTCACTATCGCCGGCGGGGGCGCCGGTCGGGGGGGCATCCTTTACGCTGACCATTGACGGCACGGGGTTCACATCGACCTCGGTCGTGCGCTGGAATGGCATCAACCGCGTCACCACATTCACAAGCAGCAGCCGCGTGCGCGCGTCGATCCCGGCCAGCGATCTCGCGGTGATTGGCACAGCTCAGATCATGGTGTTTGATCCGGTGACCGGACTGACGTCAGTGGCACGACCGTTCTCGGTCCAGACGGCACCCGTGCTGACGGTGAGCACAACGACGGTCACTACTGGAAACGCGGTGACGGTCACGCTGATGGGAGGCTTCGGCGGCTCGGCCGATTGGCTCGCCTTCGCGCCTGCGAACGCGTCCGATGGCAGCTACGTGCGGTACACATATGTCGGCGCGGGCGTCACGACTCGGACATGGACGGTCGTAGTCACCGGCCCCGGCACCTACGAGTTCCGGCTGTTCACTGGTGCATACAACCGGCTGGCGACGAGCGCGCCGATCACGGCGACCGTAGGCACGCCGCCGGTATTGACAGTCAGCGCGACGACAGTCCCGCGCGGCACGCCGGTCGCGGTGACGCTGACCAACGGATACGGCGGTGCAAACGATTGGTTGGCGCTCGCCCAGACAGGGTCGCCGACGACCAGCTACATTCAGTACACCTACATCGGCGTCGACGTGACGACGCGAACATGGACGGTCACGATGCCGAGTACACCCGGGACGTACGAATTCCGGCTGTTCCCGAATAACGGCTACACCGCTGCGGCGACGACTCCGCCAATCACGGTCAACTGAAGTCCGGTCGATGTAGTGTCCGGCTTCAGCCGGACTTACTTGACCGAGAACCCGACCGAGGCGGCAAACGTCATCGAATCGCCCATGATGTCGCCATCCGCGGCGATCCTGTGCAGCCGCAGATCGAATCCCACTCCGAGGTGGCGTGTGATGAACCATCGCGCGCCACCGCCGGCATTGAGGGCGCTGGACGATCCGGTGGCTTCGGCGTCTACGCGTCCGATTCCGGCGCCGATGCTCAAATAACTCCATCCATCCGAGCTGCCGAAGTTGAACGAGAGCTGCGGTGCGACGATGTTCATCGTCGCCATCGCGTCTGTGGCGGTGCCACGCACACCGGTGACGCTGACGCCGACTCCGACGCGCGCCGAACCGAGGTTGAAGAGATAGACATGGCCGCCGACGTCATAGCCAAAGCCGCGTGACGGCACGCTACCTCCGTCGGGAACAGTCGGATAAAGGCCTATGCTGGTGGGAATGCCGCTCGTCGCGCCTCTCACATCGACGACGAAGATGGGGCCGGGGGGACCAGGCGTGAGGCTCTGCGCCTCAACTCGCGATCCCAGGAGCGCACCGGCCAGTCCGAGCCAGGCGGCCAGACGGCCGGCACGCATCAACTACTTCCCTTTCGCCTTTCTGCGCTCAGCCCAATACTTCCGCATCCGTTCGGACACCGCTTTGCGCGCCGCCGACGACATCGTTCTCCTGCGACGGCGACGTCCGGGCTTGGCCACGTCTGCAACCACCGCGCGCCGTCCGCGTCCGAAAAGCTCCGGGAACTCGGCGCGGATCGCCGCTTCCTCCTGCTTCAACTGTTCGAGCCGCGCAATCGCGCCCAGACGGGCGAGCCGCCGGAGTTGCTCCGTATTCAAAGTCGCCACCAAGTCCTCCAATTCACGCACTGACCAAGTTGTCCGAAAGGTCCATTCTGTCTTATTTCCGCGCGGGCGAGACGCCGGCGAGTTTGGCGCGCTCGATCGACGCGTTCATAAATCCTGACTGGCGGACTGTGGTGACGAATTGTTCGATGGCCTTCAGTTTCGCTGACGCCCCCTTCTCGACGACGAAACACTGTTCGACGTCCATGAAGTTGTCAGGTAGCGGACGGAGCTTGCCACTCGACGCCGCTTGTGCGTCGAGTCCACGCTGCCGGTTGATCGCGAACGCATCGACGGTCTTCCCGATCAGCATCGATTCGAGCTCCGCCTGCGGCGGCATGGTGTCGAGCACTCGAATCATTGCCTGCTTCAACGTCCGGCTCACGAACAGCTGCTGCGACTGCCCTTTGATCGCAGCCACGGTGACGCCGGCGCGATCGACGTCGGCGCTCTTCTGCAGTGGCGAATCGGCGCGCACCAAATAGCTGTTGTGCATGACGATAAAAGCCGGACCGAAGTCCACTTCACGCGCCCGCGTCTCGTCGTAGGCGAGAAACCCGATGTCGGCCGTGCCGTTCTTGAGCGCGGCGATCACACCAGCGGCATCGGGCACCGGCTGGGCCGTGGACGTTACTTTGAGTGTGCGCGCCAGCTCGGCGACCAGATCCGGCACCGGACCGGTAGCCGTACCGGTCTTCGGGTCCACGCGTCCGTGGACGGGATTGCTGCCGAGAAAAACCGCACGCAACGTTCCCGTCGGTGCCAGCACTGAGACCGGCGACTGAGCCTCTACCACGTAGGGATCGCCTTGAGGGGGCCGTGACAGGACGAGCACACACGCCGCGAGGAGCGCTGTAAGGTATCGCACATCAGTATCCTTTCCCGTCTCGAGTGGGTTTCTCACCGCGGGATTCCTGCACGATGCGCACGCCGGCACTCGCGCCGATTCGTGTGGCACCGGCCGCCACCATCGCTTTCAGCCCTTCGAGGTCACGCACGCCGCCGGCGGCCTTGATGCCCATCTCCTCGCCAACCACTCGCCTCATGAGGGCGACGTCGGCAGCGGTGGCTCCGCCAGGACCGAATCCGGTGGACGTCTTCACGAAGTCCGCGGCCGCAGCTTTCGCGAGCGTGCAGGCGGTCACTTTCTCATCGTCAATGAGCAGCGCCGCCTCGATGATGACTTTGCTCACCGCCCCGACCTCGCGGCAGGGGGCGGTTACGGCCTCGATGTCGCGCTCGACCAGCCGCAGGTCGCCGGATTTGAGCGCACCAACATTGATGACCATGTCGATCTCGCGCGCGCCGTCGAAGATCGCGCGCCGAGTCTCGTAGTGTTTCGTATCCGGTGTCGTCGCCCCGAGCGGAAAGCCCACGACCGAACAGACGACCACCGACGTCCCCTTGAGGAGCTGCGCGCAGGAGGCGACCCATGTCGGGTTTACGCAAACGCTGGCAAAGTTGTACTCGGCGGCCTCACGACACAGCGATTCGATGTCCTTGCGTGCCGCATCCGGCTTCAGCAGCGTGTGATCGATCATGCTCGCCACGGTACCAGCGGTGCCGCCGGATGCGTGCAGCCCCAGCCGTGTGGCTCCGGCATCGATCACGTCGCGAATCCGATCCGGACAGCACTCGAAGAGCACCGAGTGACAGTGGCAGCGCGCCGGAGACGGCGCGGCCGCGGCGGCGGTCACCTCCTCGACGATGATCTGAATCAGACGTTGAAGATCGACATTCTGCATCAGCGGCGCGGACGCGTCTCGAGATCGCGGATCTTAGCCAGCCGCCGAATGTAACGCGGCTCGCGCATCGGCGTCTCGAGGAAAGTGTTCACGATGGCAATGGCCTGATCGCGCGACACCAGTGTCGCACCGAGGGCCAGCACGTTCGCGCCGTTGTGCTGCCGAGCATAGCGGGCCAGCGTTTCGTTCGTACACATGGCCGCGCGCGCGCCGTCGATCTTGTTCGCGGCAATGGCGGAGCCCAGCCCGGCGCCGTCGATGACAATCGCGGCGTCGGCTTCGCCGCGCGACACCTGAATGGCGGCGGACGCCGCGGTGTCCGGGTAGTCCACCGGCTCGCTGGTAGCGGTGCCAAGGTCGTGCACCGCGAGTCCGCGCCCACGGAGATGCAGGACGAGCGCCGACTTCAGTGCGACCGCGCTGTGATCGCCGGCGATGGCCACGGTACGAATATCGGCCGGAGGGGCCAGCGATGCGGCGTCGGGATCGGCGCCCTCACGCACCACCGAGATGCGCCTGGCCGTTAACGTGTCCTGGGCCAGTGGCGTGATGTGGCCGCCGGCGACGAGCACGATCGCGCTGCCGTACTCGAGCACGCGTGCGTCTGCCTCGGTGACCATCTGAAACCGCTTCACGAGAGTCGCTATGTTACCCTTGCGGCCTACGTGGCTCAAGGCGTGCAGACCTTCATTTCCACCGACGACATCCAGCGGCGTGTGCGCGAGCTGGCCGCCGAGATCGCGCGTGATCACCCCAACGGCGTGCATTTCGTGTGCGTGCTCAAAGGCGCGTTCATGTTCCTCGCCGATCTCACGCGCGCCATTCCCGGCCAGGTGACACTCGATTTCATGGCGCTCTCGAGCTATGGCAACAGCACGCGATCGTCCGGACAAGTGCAGCTACTCAAAGATCTCGGTACCGGCATCGAAGGTCGCGATGTGGTCATCGTCGAGGACATCGTCGATACCGGGCTGACGCTGACATATCTGCAGGACATCCTGCGCGCACGCGCGCCGCGCTCGCTGCGCACCGCGTGCCTGCTCAGCAAACCGTCACGGCGGCAGACCGAGGTGAAGGTGGACTACGTCGGCTTCACGATCGACGACAAGTTCGTGGTGGGCTATGGCCTTGACGTCAGCGAGCAGCATCGCAACTTGCCGTACATCGCCGTCGTCGACGACTAACGCTCGGGCGCGTCAATCTTTTCAGCGGTGGAAACATTGAATCGGCGAAAGTTCGAATATCTGGCGATCCCCTTCACGACCTCGCCCGGGCTTGGGTAGTAGGTCTGCTCGAGTATCGTCGGCACGTCAATGCCCAGCGGCTCGTCCCGTCCGAAGATGGTGGTAATCGTGGTGGTGGTCGGGTCGCTGCCGAGACGAAGCTCGGTTTTCACTACCTTGCCCGTCCGCTCCGACGCCCATATGGTTCCGCGCGTCGGCAGGTCGCGGTCCTTCTCCTGCCGGAGCATCGTCGGCGACGTCGTCTCCTCGAAATGGACACGCCGGATGTCGGCGCCGAGACGTGCTTCGATGTCGTCTCGGGTGAATGTGAATCGCGGCTGATATTCGGGCTGGAGGAACACCATGACGAGCAACGGATCGCTGCCCGGGAACATGTAGTCGGCGCTGTGCGCGGTGATCGCGTTGGCCTGAACGATCACGTTCTCGGCTGGCTGCAGAAACAGTTTGGAGAGCGCCTCCTCGCGGTTTCGCAGCGCTTTCCCGTTGACCTCGACGACGTCGCGAAAGGTCAGGAACTGACGCTCATTGCCAGGCTTTTGCACCAGCAGAAAGTCCGAGCGCAACCGGCCATTGCCGCGACGTACGCGGTCGGGTTCGTAGCGCTCTTCGGCGACGACGTTGCAGAACCGATCGATGAATCCGTATACGTATTCGCCGACCCGCTGCATCAGCACATCGATGTCGGGCGACTGCGCGCGCGCTGCGCTTGCGCTGCGCGCCGACAGGCTGGGCAGGCTCAGCATGACGCCGAAGACGAGGCAGAACATTCGGACGGCCATTTCTTTCCTGCATTGTCGCAGGAACGTAAGCCCCAAGCGCCTCATCCATTTCTGAACTGGCGGCTATTTCAGCGTCTCGTCCGTCTTCACCTGGAAACGGCGGAATCTGCCGTACGTCGCAACGCCGCGGATTTCTCCGGTGCCGTCCGGATACCAATCACGCATGGCGACCGGGACGTTGATGCCGAGCTCCTCGTCGAATTTGTACTCCGTGATGATTGAGGTCGGCGACGCGCGACCACCAATCCGCAGCTCGGTCTTGACGACGCGCCCGGTATCTTCTTCGATCCACGCAAGACCGCGCGACGGGATGTCCTGATTGCCGTTTCCCTTGATGAGCGTCGGCAACTTGAACTCCTGAAACTGCACCTGCCTGACCGTGGGTCCGAGCTTCTTGTCAAGACCGGCCAGATTGAATCTGAAGCGCTCGCGGTAGCCATTCTGAAGAAACGCGACCACCATGAGCGGGTTGTTGAGCGAACCGATGTCCAGCAGGTTGTACCGAGCGCCGGCTTCCTGCAATTCCCGGGCGCGACGGACGGCGCTCGCCGACGGCTCGAGGAACAGCTTGGTCAGACGATCTTCCTTGTCGCGCACGGGTTTGCCATCCACTTCAGCGACATCCCGGAAGGCCTGCCACTGTGTATCGCCCGGATAACGCACCAGCAGGAAGTCGGAACGCATCGTGCGCTTGCGCCGCGGAATCGTCGTCTCCTGGACGAGCGTTTCTTCCGCGACCACGTTCGAGAACTGATCGACGAATTGCGCAATATACGCCGCCGACCTCGCCATCAACTCTTCGATCTTGTTATCCTGCGACGCCCCAGGCGTCGGCGTGAGGACACTAACGGCCAGCATCGCGACGACGACAACGCGCATGCACATGTTGTGGCCCTCTACTTGACTGCGGCGCGTACTTTCTCGATCCAGCTGCGGCCCTCGGCGATGACCGCCTTCTCGTCCAACGTCAGCACCTTGCGGTCGCGCATCAGCACCTGGCCGTTGACGATCGTGTTCTGCACGTCATCGCCACGGATGACGTAGACGAGATGAGAGACGGCGTCGTACATCGGGGTCTGGCGAGCGCCGTTAATGGACACGGTGATTACGTCGGCGCGTTTGCGCGGCTCGAGTGAGCCGATACGCGTCTCCATCCCCAGCGCGCGGGCACCGCGGATCGTCGCCATCTCCAGCGCCGAGCGGGCGCTCAGGGCACGCGGATCGACGCTTGCGTGCTTGTGCAACAGCGCGGCAAACCGCATCGCCTCGAACATGTCCAGATCGTTGTTGCTGGCCGCACCATCGGTACCGAGGCCCACGGCCACATCTGCGCGCAGATAGGCAGGCACCGGCGCCGTGCCACTGGCCAGCTTCATGTTGCTTTCCGGATTGTGCGAGATACCGACGCCACGGGCCTTGAGTACCGCGACGTCGGCATCGGAGACCCACACACCGTGCGCCCCAAGCACTCCCGCACCGAGGAAGCCGAGGCTGTCGAGATACACGACGGGCGACGCCTTGAAGCGCTCCTGCGCAGCTTGTATTTCGTCGCGCGTCTCGGCGAGGTGGATCAACGTCGGCACGTTGTGACGCTTCGAGAGCTCGCGCGCGGCTTTGAGCGTTGGGCCATCGAGCGTGTACATCGCGTGCGGCGCGACGGCGGGCGTGATGAGTGGGTCGTCCTTGAAGGCTCTGATGAATGCTTCGGCGCGCACTAGCGCATCGGCCGGGGTCTTCGCATCGGCGACGGGAAACTGGATCACGGTCTGGCCGAGCACGCCGCGGAGGCCAGCCGCCTTCGTCGCCGCGGCCACTTCCTCCTCGAAGTAGTACATGTCGGTGAACGTCGTCGTGCCCGACTGAATCATCTCGAGCGCCGCGAGCCGCGTGCCGGCGCGCACGAACTCCGGCGAGACCGTCTTGGCTTCGGCCGGGAAGATGTACTTGTTCAGCCACTCGCTGAGAGCCAGGTCGTCGGCGAGCCCGCGGAAGAGCACCATGGCCGCGTGCGTGTGGGTATTGATGAGACCCGGCAGCACGATCTGTCCCGTGCTGTTGATGGTCTCGCGGCCGCGAAACTGCCTGGCGATACTGGCCACCGTATCAACCGCGACGATGTCGGCGCCATCGATCGCGAGCGCGCCGTTGGGAATCACACGGTTGGCCGGATCCATGGTCACCACCGTGCCACCCGAGAGGACGAGGGACACCTGGCGCGGGGCGTTCTGTGCCGACACCCCGGCGAGGGTCAAGACCATGCCTGCGGCAAGGGCAAGAACCCGGATTCGCATAGAGGGATTTTAGTACTATTTCACCTGTGCCTCTTCATGTCATTACGCATCCTCTAGTGCATGATGCGCTGATGGAGCTGCGCGATGCGCGCACGGCTCCACCGGCGTTCCGCCGCGCCGCGAACCGCATCAGCGTGCTGCTCGCCGCCGAAGCCCTGCGCGACCTGCCCTCGTCGGCCGCCACCGTCACCACCCCACTCGGTCCCGCCGACGGACGCGTCGTACTTACCGATGTCGTCGTCGTGCCGGTGTTACGTGCCGGGCTCGGCATGCTCGACGCCGTGCTGGAATTGCTTCCGACGGCGCGCGTCGGCCATATCGGTCTGCAGCGTGACGAGGCAACCGCTATCGCGTCGAGGTATTACTCGAAACTGCCGCCTAACCTCTCGAAGAGCCACGTGCTGATGATCGACCCGATGCTCGCAACCGGCGGCAGCGCCGTCGCAGCGATCGATCTGATCAAAGCGGCCGGCGCGACGGCCATCAGCATGATCTGCATCGTGTCGGCGCCTGAAGGGGTGTCGCTGCTGGAGCGCGCTCATCCTGACGTCGCGATCTATACACCGGTGGTGGACAAGGAACTCAACGCTCACAAGTTCATCGTGCCGGGCCTGGGCGATTTCGGCGACCGGCTATATGGAACCGTGTGACGTCCTATAACCCATGCAACGTAGTTCCGGCTTTAGCCGGACATGTAGTGTGCAGTGTCCGGCTTTAGCCGGACTGTGCTGGAGGGCGTGATGAATAGACGGACGCTAACGGCATTGGCTTTGGTACTTTCGGTCACTGTCACCACGCTGACCGCACAGGAGATCTTCACGACGAAGGATGGCGTGACCCTCCCCGTTCCAGTGCGATCGGTGAAGCCCGCTTACACCTCGGCGGCGATGGATGCGCACGTGGAGGGCACCGTGGGTCTGGACGTCGTGGTGCTCGCAGACGGCAAGGTCGGCGACGTGATGGTCACGCAGTCGCTCGACACGGAGTATGGGCTCGACACGCAGGCGCTCGAAGCCGCCAGACAGTGGCTCTTTAAACCGGGCACGAAGGACGGCAAGCCGGTGGCCGTGCGTGTGGCACTCGAAATGACTTTTACGCTGAAGTAACGCCTGCGGGTACGGGCGTCACGCGCTCGGCCATCTGCGGACGCGCCATCCAACCGTACACGAGCGCTCCAACCGTCGCGCCCGCAATGGGCGCGATCCAGAACATCCATAACTGCGCCAGCGCCCATCCTCCGACGATCACGGCGGGCCCAGTACTTCGCGCCGGGTTGACCGAGAGGTTGGTGATCGGAATGCCCACCAGGTGAATGCCGGTGAGCGCCAAGCCAATCGCGATCGGTGCGAAGCCGTGCGGCGCGCGATCGTCGGTGCTGCCGAGAATCACGATGATGAACATCATTGTCAGAATGATCTCGGCCAACAGGCCAGCGGCCAGCGAGTATCCGCCCGGGGAGTGGACGGCATACCCGTTGGCCGCAAAGCCGCTCGCGAGACTGAACTCGGGATTGCCACTCGCAATCACGTAAAGCGCCGACGCGGCGACGATGCCGCCGCTCACCTGGACGGCCGCATACGGCAGCACGTCCGCCCAATGAAAGCGACCTGCGGCGGCAAGCCCAACTGAGACCGCGGGATTCAAGTGACAGCCCGATATATGCCCGATGGCGTACGCCATCACCAGCACACTGAGGCCGAATGCGAGGGACACACCAGTGAGGCCGATGCCAACCTCAGGAAAGGCTGCAGCAAGGACGGCGCTGCCGCATCCGCCAAAGACCAGCCAGAACGTTCCAATGAACTCTGCGGCGAGGGGACGTGTGTGAGTCATGGCCGGCTTCCGTGAGAAGGCAACGCCATGGCGAGTACTTCCTCAAGAAGGATGCCGGATTATTTTGGCCAGTTTCGGGCGAGTTTTCAGGCTCGTGCCGCGCGCGCTCGCGGCCTTACTCCAAATGCCGCGACCGACGACTAGAACTCGATATGCGTTTGCGCGAGCAGGCGACGGCTCAGGAGCTGTGAGTTGGCGGTCTGATACTCCTGGTCGAGCGAGATCACCACGCCGAGCTTTGCATGGCCGAAATCACTCCAGTGCGCGCCGCCGACAACCATGCGGCGACGGTTGTCGCCCTCGTTGTCCACGTTCGGCTTGAAGAGATCGAGACCGACGATGCCGGCCCAGCCCGTCTGGCCCTGCCGCCCTTCAGCGAAGAGCGACATGCCGCGGCGCTCCACGTCAGCGGCGATGAACGGATTGTCCGTCGCCTGCAGATACTGCGCGGTGAGCACGACGTGCGTGCTCTCGTAAGCACCCATGCCAATCGCCACGTTGCGCGGACGATCTTCCGCGTACCAGCCGTACTGGTAGAAGCCGGAGATGCTCACCTTCCCGAGCTCGCTGTCTTCCGCGAACGGACGGAAGGTCGCGCGGCCATCGATGCTCTTGTACTTGTCGATCTCAGCGCGGCCACCGCCTTCGCCGTTGTACACACCTAAATGGAAGTCCGAGCGTTCGGCGGAGTACTTGATGCTAGCCCCGAGGTCGGTGGGTCCAGGGAGCAGTCCCAGAGAATCCTCCGTCCACGCTCGTTCCGAGAAGAACGGCCCAAGCACGCGGTAGCGGTTCAGCGTCTCCTCGTACGTGAGCCAGGGCATCTCGTGCAATCCAAACATGACCGCTGTGTTGTCGGTCACCTGCACGTCCAGCGAGGCGTATTCGAGACGCAACGCCAGGTTGCGCTGGAGATTCGCATCGGTCGTCGGGCGCACATCCGGTGTGAATCGAATCTTCACGCGATCGCTGAGCCGCGCCTGAATGTTGAGATAGCCGCGCGTGACATCGAACGCGTTGTAACCATCCTGTCCGTGCAGTTCGGCCGCGTACTGCAGGAACGAAACGACGCCGAACGTCACCGCCGGGAAATTCGTGTTGGCCGGCCGGGTCGCAGTGTCCCCGGCGGTCTGAGCCGAGGCAACCCCAGCCATGCTCACCGCCGCGAACAGCGTCAGACACATTTGAGTCACGTTCTTCATCGACATTCCTAGAACACGGCCGGCGCGCCGGCGCGGAAATCACCATTGAGAATGGGCACCGAGTCCACACCCAGCCAGTTGTCGAGGATGCGCGCATACACAGACCGGAAGTCGGTCTCGTAGTGAACATCTCCAGAGTTGTTTTCGAGCGTTGGGTGGCCCGGCGATAGTTGCGGCGCCGTTCCATAAAGACCTCCACGCACGGCGCCGCCGAGGACCATCATCACGCCGGCCGCGCCGTGGTCGGTCCCGCCGCTGCCGTTCTCGGATACGCGCCGGCTGAACTCCGAGAACACAACGATGGTGGTGTCCGCAGCCAGACCCTGGTTTCGAATGTCGGTGTAGAAGGCCCCCAAGCCGTCGCCGAGCGCGCCCATCAGATTCGCGTAGGGGCCGCCGCCACCGCCGCCCTGCTCCGAGTGCGTGTCGTAGCCGCCGGTGGTCGTCCAATACACGCGCGAGCCGATGCCGCGCACGATCGCGCCGGCGACGGTACGGAGAGACTGCGCGAAGCCGTTGTTCGGATAGACCACGGTCGGCGTGTACTGCGATGCCGAAGCCACGCGATCGAGCGTTTCGATCGCGCCGCGACTTGCGTTGTTCAGGTAGGCCAGATGCGGACGACCGGTCGCCGGGTTGCCCGCCATCGTCTGTGCCGCCGCCCGTTCCTGCAGCGCCGCCTGGCCGCGGTTCGGGCTTCCGAATGTGTATGTGCCTGCGTTCGGAATCGCCGGTACGCCTGACTGGCCGGAGAGCAGCGCACGCGGCGTTTCTCCCGTGGTATTCCAGGCGGCCAGCGCATCAAGCGGACGCGGCAGCGTGTCGAGATAGCGACCGAGCCACCCCGAACTCGTGGAGTTCTGCGGATTCGCCGTACCCCAGATGTCGCTGGCTTCGAAGTGCGAACGGCTCGAGTTCGGATAGCCGGTGCGCTGCACCAGCGCCAGTCGGCCTTCGTTGTAGATATTCAAAAGACCGGTGAGCCGCGGATGCAGGCCCATCGTCATCCCCGAGGCGTCGGTGCCCACCTGCAGCACTTGCCCTGCAGGCACCGCAATCGAGGGACGCCGGCTGTAATACGCCGCATCGCGGTACCCGATCAGGGTGTTGAGTGAGTCGTTGCCGCCACCAAGGTAGACGACGACGAGACGGCGGTTTGGAAGTCCCTGCGCGTTGGCGATCGCACTCAAAAAGGAGGGAGCGGCGAGACCCAGTGTGACCGTCGCAACGCCGTCACGGATGAAGATTCGTCGAGATACGCTCATGCCCCTTCCCTCTAGACGAGCTGATACTCGGAGCAGCCCACGAGCAGGCGGGCTAATCCGGACGCGCGGGTCGTGAGCTCAGACTCGGTGCCCCTCCATGCGCCGTCGGCCAGGAGATAGGTCATCAGAGCCTGCTGCGGTCCCTGATCCAGCGGCGCTGGTGTCACACGATCGAGCATCGTCGCGAGCAAGCCGTCAGCGCTCTTCACTTCAGGGGCGAGCGAGGTCGCAAGAAACTCCTTCTGGCTGGACGCGATCGTCGCGGCGAAATTGGTGCGTGCCAGCATCGTCCCGGTCGAGAACCAGTCCACACCGAGGTGCCATCCCGCGACGTTGGGCGGCTCGTAGAGCAACTGGCCCATGGCGGCCATCGGCGATCGAACCTTGTCGAGCTCGATGTTCTGCCAGCCGATCTCCTTGATCGCGCGTGTGACGTACTCCACCGGCCAGGCGAAGCGCGCGAAGCGATTCGACGGATCGGTGAACCACGGCGACGTCAGGATGAAGCGAATGACCGGCCGGATCTCGGTGCGGTTCTGCAGATAGACGTTCGCGACGGCCTCAACGAAGGCCGGGTCGGGCGCCTGAATCTCGCTGACGAAGAAGCCCCAGAACTTGCGCGCCAGCCGACGCGCCGTTTCCGGGTGCGTCGCGAGCGCGTTGATCAGGTCGATGCCATCCTGGTATCCGGCGGACTCGCCACGCGCCGCAATGGTCCGGGTGCCGTCCGGATAGACGGGGAACGAGAACGTCTTGGCGCCGGTGTCGTGTTCCCCGGGCCGCCACAGGAACTCCTGATAGGCGTTCATACTCCCGTAGTCGTCATTGGTGTAGTCGACCGACGGCTGCAGGTTCCACCCCGTGAACACACGCGCGGCGGCGTAGACGTCCGGCTCGGTGTAATGGCCGACGCCGACCGTGAAGAGCTCCATGATCTCGCGGCCGAAATTCTCCTGCGGCTTGGCCTTGGTGTTGGTATTGCCATCCAGCCAGATCAGCATGGCGGCATCCTTCGCGACCTCGAGCAGCAGGTTGCGGAAGTTGCCAAGGGCGTTATGTCGGAACAGCTCAATCTGTCCTTGCGGTCCACGCAAGACGCCGGGCTTGTGCACGAGCATCTTGGCGCCCTGCAACATGCCCGAGTCGTTGGCCAGTTTGCTGAAGCCGGTGGCGAAGTGGTTGTGCCAGAACAACGTCATCTTCTCTTGCAGCGGACGACGCGTGTGGAGCATCCGGAACATCCAGCGCTGACGCGCATCGTCGATGTCGATGTCCGGCGAGAAGAGTTGCTCGCGGTTCGAGGCTTTCACGGGAATGACCCGCGCGTGATCGGGCCGGCCGATGCGCTCATCGACGTCATCGGGGCGCCCTTCGTAGTCCACGAGATACGCCACCGCCTGCGCGAACGACATCTCCTTGTATGTGTCCACCTCGACTGCGCTGATACCGAACCCGGCGCGGCGCAGCAGATGATCGATTTCGGGATTCACGCGAGCCATGTGTTCCCTCGTCCGTCACACGGCGATCGACACCACGCCGTCGGCGAAGGTATTGGCGTACTGCCGAAGGTTGGCCTTCGCCGGACCTTGCTGCACCTGACCAGTGCGGCTATATCGAGAACCGTGACAGGGGCAGACGTACTCGGTGGCCGTGGCGCCGCTGATGGTGCAGCCTTCGTGCGTGCAGACACCGTCGATCACCGTGAACGTGGTGTCGCTGGTGCGGGAGACCAGGAACAGGCCGGCGTTCGACTCCACGCGCGCGGCCCCGCCGACGTTGGCGAGCGGAGTGCCGGCGGTGTTGACCTGCACGCGAGCGTTGGCCAACTGCGCACTGATCACGTTGAGATCCGCCGAACCGCTCGGCCCGGTGGGCGATCCGTCGCCGCAAGCGGTAACCATGGTGGCCAGCGTGGCGCAGGAGGCCATGCAGGCGCCGCAGAACTGGCGGCGTGAAATGGGCGCAGTGGTATCGGACATGTCGAGTGTGATTCCCGGGGGAGAATCACACTCGGGTGGGCAATATGGAGGCCACTCGCGAAATACTGGGGTTTTCCGCAAAAGTGCGGATCGTCGCGGGGCGTCGATTACAACTTCGATCGCGAACGGAGAATTGTGTAAGGGTGAGAGCGAGTTCGTTTCGCCGGAGGCGAGATGAACGGGAGTCGAATGGTGGGCGCGGGTGGAATCGAACCACCGACCCCTCGCGTGTGAAGCGAATGCTCTACCGCTGAGCCACGCGCCCGACCAGACGATCAGTCTAACTCGGCCACGCCCAGCGAACAATATCCGCTGTGGTGGATACGTAGCCGCTGTAGCCAGAGAGTCACGGCAATACCCGGAGCGCTGAGGACCGCGAACGAGATCACGACTGTATACAGACGTGATCCCCCCGGCCATTGCCACGCCGCGATGGCCACGCCAATCAGCCAGATACTGGCGTGCGCCGTGCCTGCATAGATCAACAGCTTCAGTAACTCCGTGGCCCACCATTCACGGGCGAGGCTGATCAAGAGATCGCCGCACGCGCGGACGACTAACATCGCGAGGTCCGCCACCGTCGTACACCGAGCCAGGTCATCGGCGAAATCGAGTCGCATCTCCACGCCGTAACGACGCCCGAACTCTCCAGGAAACAGAGAGGTGAGCCCGGCGTATGCCGCCAGAGTGAGACGATAGAGTCTCGTCATGGTCTCAGGCCTTCGCTGCTCTGCGAATCGTTCGCGCGGTCCTGACGATCCGTTCGAGGCGCTCCACTTCAGCATCGAGCGCACGGCGTCCATCAGGGGTGATGCGATAGAAACGGCGGCGAGCATCTCGAGACGACTCCGCGGCGGGACCATCGACCTCCCGAACATATCCGTCACGTATGAGACGGTCGATCGTTCCGTAGAGTGTGCCGGCGCCGAGTCGAAGCACGCCGTCGGTGTGCTCCCGAACGTCCTGCATGATGGCGTAGCCGTGCCTTGCCCCACCGGTTAACGCAAGCAGCACGTGAAAGACGGCCGGCGTCATCGGACTCACCGCCTTTCGAAGATCCAGATATTGTGGTGCGTTGGTGCAGCCCCGCCGACGTCCTCAATCACGCGAAGTGTCTTGCCACCATCGAGCAGCTCATAACGGACGATGTTGCTCACCTCGCCACCGGATGTATCAATGAGCACGGTCAACAACAGCGACCGGCCCTGCCACTCGAGGCGCGATCGGGACGTGCGGCCGGCAACCATGCGCGCCACTTCCGTGCCGTCGGTGGCGATGTCGAATGCTGTGTCGAAGGATTTTTGCTTGATGATGAACGTGCGCGCGAAGCGAAACGACGGGTCGCGATGCTCGATGCGAACAGTAGCGCTCTCGACGGCTGCACTTTCAGCCTGCAACATGCTGGCGGTGCGTTCGAGCACCCACTCGCCCGAGAAATCCGGCGTCCCTTGTGCCGACGCTGTCGCCGTCCACATCGACGCGGCGAGCGCGATCACGTACGCGGTCCGGATCGCCATATGCCCGTCGACTATATATCCGTAACGGATGTATAGTCAAGCGGCCAAACAGGCGTATCCTCAGCACTCATGATGGATATCGCCCTGCGGGACCTCCGGTATGCCGTCCGGACGCTTCAGCGAGATGGGTTCGTGGCCGGGCTTGCGATCCTCACGCTCGGCGTCGGCATCGGCGTCGTCGCTGCACTGTTTGCGATTGTGAACGCCGTCCTGCTTCGCCCGGTCGTGCCCGATCAGGACCGTGTGGTTCGCGTATCGAAGCTCGACACGCGTCGGGAGAACTTTCCATCGTCGCTGTCATTTCCGGAATTCGTGGCATGGCGCGAACGGACTCGCAGCTTTGACGTCCTGAGTGCGGTGGATCATGCGGCGACGGGCACCGTGCCGCTGACGATTGGCAGTCAGGTCGTGCCGGCGCGGCTCGCCCCCGTATCGTCCGACTTCTTTCGCGTCATCCATCAGGGTGAGCCCCTCTTCGGACGATGGTTTCAGCCAGCCGACGAGCAGCGCGGGGCCGAAGTCGTCGCCGTCGTCAGCGAACGGTTCTGGAGACGAATCACCGGCAATGATCCGGCACTGGTCGGACAGCGGTTGTCCTGGGCCGGTGGCCGGACGCTGCTGGTCATCGGAATTGCGCCGGCCTCGGTTGACTACCCCCTCGACACGGACATCTGGGCACCGGGAGCGACAGTATTTGACGGACGGGCCGGGCGTTTCGACGCCAGCACTCGCAACTTCTTCCAGTTCGAGATCGTGGGGCGACTGCGACGTGGCGTGACGATCGATCAGGCGCGCGCAGAGCTTACCGTCATCCATCATCGTCTCGCCGAGGCCTTTCCAGATGACTACACGCCTATGGCGGTCGTCATCGCGCCGCTGCTCGACGCTATCGCCGGTGAGAGCCGGCGAGTGTTGTTAGCGCTCCTCGCCGCTGCAGGTCTTGTCTTTGTTATCGCAGGCGTCAATGTTGCCGCGTTGCTCCTGATGCGATCGTCGGCGCGCCGGTCCGAGATGGCCGTCCGCGCCGTGCTTGGCGCGAGCTATGGACGACTGCTCCGTCAGACACTTAGCGAGGGCCTTGTGCTCGGCCTGCTCAGTGCGATGTGTGGCCTGGTCGTCGCGCATGCTCTCGTGGTCTCAGTGCTGTGGCTGGCACCTGGCGACGTGCCGCGCATCAACCAGGCGACCATTGATGTGCGCGTGTTGACGTTCTGCATCGCTGCGGCGCTGGTCTGGGTCTTGACGCTCGGAATGGTTCCGGCATGGGCGCATCGGCGACTCACCCGTACTCCCGGCGTCGAACACGGCTTCAGGGGAGTGCGCGGCACCAAGGGTCTTCTGGTGTTCACGGTGGCGGAGATTTCCGCAGCGGTCGTCGTCACAATCGGCGCCGGATTACTGCTGCGCACGTTCGCGCACTTGCAATCCATCGAGCGCGGAGTCGATTCCAAAAACCTCGTCATGGCGTCGCTGCTCCTGCCCGAGACACGGCAGCGCGATTCGCGTGCGATGCTCTCCTTCTACGGTCAGCTTCTCCCGCAGGTGGCGGCTCTTCCAGGGGTCATCTCCGCGTCGCCGACTCATATGCTGCCCGGCTCCGGAACCCTTGGACTGAGTGCGCCGATGCTGTTCGAGGGACAAACCCAGGAGGAAGCGGGCACGAATCCCTGGTCTACGTGGGAGCCGGTGCTTCCTTCTTATTTTCGAACGCTCGGGATCCCGGTCCTGCGCGGCCGTGCCTTCACCGAGGAGGACCGCCGCGACGGTGCACCCGTCGCCATCGTGAGCGAGTCCGTCGCCCGCCGTTACTGGCCCGGCCAGAACGCCATCGGCAAACGGCTTCAGTTCGTTGCGTCGACTCCCGAACATGAGTGGCCGTGGGTGACGGTCGTCGGAATGACTGCCGACACGCGATATCGCGAGCTGACAAAGTCGTGGATGACCGTGTATTTTCCGGCAGACCAGTTCTTCTTCTTTCAGCCGGCGTTTCTGATCGTGCGAGCGGCTTCCGCTGCGGAGACCCTCGACCCGGCTGTTCGCCAAAGAGTCCGCGCCATCGAGCCGAGTGCCACGGTCACCTCTGTCGTGCCAGTCAACACACTGCTCAATCGCGAACTGGCCCGACCGAGGACGGCGATGACGGTGAGCGCCGTCTTCGCCCTGATTGCCATCGTGCTTGCGGCCGTCGGCGTCTACGGCGTTCTGTCGTATGAGGTTCGACAGCGTCGCCGCGAGATCGCGGTGCGATCGGCAATCGGTGCGACCGCCGCAACGATTTTCCAAACCGTCCTCCGGCGCAGTCTCATAGTCGGTCTCGCCGGCGCCGGATTTGGACTGGTGCTCGCGGGCGCCGTCACACGCACCCTGACGTCGTTGTTCTACGGGATCCAGCCACTCGATCCCGGTGTGTTCCTCACTGGCGCAGTCGTCTTGCTTGTCGTCGTAGTGACGGCGGCGTACTTTCCAGCGCGTCGAGCCGCCGCTATTGATCCGATCGACTCGCTGCGTGCGGAGTAAGCCGCGGCCGGTCCGGAACGACCGGCCCTACGCGTACGCAAAAAGAGCAGCCCCGAAGGGCTGCCCTTTTTGTGCCTCGTCACGTTGGCGCGTGAGCGCCTGCTACGAGGGCTTCTTGAGCGCTGCGATGAGCGCCTGCAGCAAATCTGTCAGCGAACAGTGATGCTTGTATCACCGGCGCCGGCGCAGGTCAATACGGCTGAAAGGGAACCGTCGTTTAGTCCACTCGCCAGAAGCGAATGACGACTTCGGTTGGATATCGCTCGCCGGTGCCGATGAACACCGCGCGGGTCAGCCACTGCAGATCAGGCGCCGCCGTTTCGAACGTGGGAATCGTCCGGAAGTAGACTAGCTTCGGATCGACCGTCTCACCTTTGAGGAGCTTCTCCATCACCGCCGGTGCGGCGTGGCGCATGCCGACGTTCTGGACATAGATAAGCTGCCCCTTATCGGTCTCGAGCGTGTAGCGCGTGTCGAGCTCGCTGAATCCATCGGCGCGAATGATCTGCCAGTCGGCGCCACCGGGAACGACTTTGCCCTTGATGTTCGGTCCCTCGAAGGTTCCCCCGAGAATGGAGACAATCCGCCGCTGACCGCGAGGTACCTGGCCGACCATCACCGGCGCGCCAACACTCACGTGGAGCTCGAACGCGAACACCAGCCCGGGCGCCGGCGGCGTGCGCGAAGTCTGTGCGCTCGAATCAGACGGGACTGACAGACATGCCGCGAGCGCAGCGACGGCGGCGAGCCGTCGCACCGCGACGGCGATGGAGGACTCGAGTTGTGGCGCCACGTCAGCCAATGAACGAGGCATCGTCTTCAGCGGTGGCCGGTGAAGGTCCGGGTGGCCGTGGACGCGAGCGTCGCGCACCGCGATCGAAGAAGGCGCCGAACACGTCGCGCACGGTCTGAACGACCGCCCAGCCGCTGCGAGCCGGACCGAGAATTGTCTCCTGCACCGCGGTCATCGTTTCGTCCACGCGGCGGGCGACATCATCCATGATCTGTTCAGCGCGCTCGACCTGCGCGGTCGCGACCGCCGTCGCGCGTGCCGCATCCTCTGAGATGCGCTGCACGTTAACGACGATTGGCCGGATCGTCTCTTCGAGCCGCCCTAGCCGATCGCCGACGCGACGCACCGTCCGCGCAGCCACGATCACGGCAGCCACCTGACCGATGGCCATCGCGAGCACCGAGACGGCAATGATGCCAAGAAAAACGTCGGTCACGCGTCGGGTCCGCCCTCACGCGTCGCAGCCTGGAACTGCTCGCGCGCGCGATCGAAGGCGGTCGTCAGCGTCTCTCGACTTCGATTGACGATGTCCCGTCCCTGCTTGGCGGCTTCGGCGGCGCGGTCGCGTCCTTCTTTCGCACGCTGACTCAGAAACTCGCGAGCCTCATCGCCCTTCGCCGGCGCAAACAGCAGCGCCACCGCGGCGCCAACCGCCGCACCCGCTGCGAATGCGAACAGCACGCCTCCTGCCCCGATTCCCTGCTGATTCGACATCGTTCCTACTCCACGCCGGTCAGAACAAACTGACTCTGACGTTCAGATACCGTTTCGGATCCTTTTTGATGGCGGCTACGAGATCGCGCAGCTCGACCATCGTTCCGTTCATGTTCTCATACAACTGCTTGTCATGGAGCAGCTGGCCAGCGGTGCCCTCACCCTGCTGGAGCGACGCGACGACTTTGTCGAGACGGTCGGAGACCGAGCTCAAACGGTTGTACAACTCCTGATCGGTGGCCAGTTTGCCCAGCGTACCTTCCCCGCGATTGATGCGGCCGGTGAACGAGTCGAGGTTGCCGGTCGCCGACTTGAGCGATGTCGCGAGCGAATCGTCGTTGAGCAGCTTGCCCAGGCTGCCCTCTCCAGCCCGGATCCGTGCGGTCACCTCCTGCAGATTGTCGAGCGAGCCCTCGAGCGAGCGGGCCGCGGCCGGATCGTTCATGAGGCGCCCGATCGTGCCGCGTCCCTGGTTCATATTGTTCGCCACCGCCTCGGCCGACGACACCAGCGTCGTCAGCTCCCGGTACAGCTGCTCGTCGGTGAACAGACGACCCAGTGTCCCCTTCCCGGCGCGGAGGTCCTTCATCAGGGCGGTGGCTTCTTCGATGCTCACGTTCGCTGAGTCGGCGACGCTCGATAGCGATCCGCTCGCTCGACGCGATGGCACGTATCCCCAATCCTGAATGGAGCTGCCGCCGCTCGAGGCGGTGATGTCGATGGCGGCTTCGCCGAGCAGCGACACCGATCCGAGCGTGGCGATCGACGCGGTCGTGATGCGCGGCCGATTCTCCTTGAGCACCTCCATCAGGACCTCGACACGATCGCCGACAAACTCAACGCCGGTGACCGTACCGACTTCGACGCCGGCGACCCGCACCGGCGCACCCTCCTTCAAGCCGGCCACATCAGGAAACACCGTCTTGATCGAATAGCGCTGCCAGAAGAAGCCGTTCGAACCGGTGAGCAGGAAGATAAACGCCGTGGCCACGACGAGCGCAAAGATCGACATCAAGCCAATCTTCAACTCCGACCAGGCCAGCGATCGCGTGCGTGGCATGACTTCGATCCTCTTATGACAGGAATTGTCGGATATATGGATCCGACGAGGTCCGCAGTTCGGTGGCATTGCCTTCGAAGCACACCACGCCGTCTTTGAGCATGATGAACTCCGCCTCGTCGGCTTTCTGCGGGTCGGCCTGCGCAAACTCGACGTGGCTGTTCTGGCGCACGGCTTCATGCGTAGCCACAAAGAAGGCGTCACGGAGCTGATGGGTGACGATGATCGATGTCACGCCTTCGAAGTCGCGCAGCTTGATCATTTCTTCGTCAACGGTCATCGCCGTGATGGGGTCGAGGCCGGTTGTCGCTTCGTCGTAGAGCAGAATCCTCGGCTTGGAGGCCATCGCGCGAGCGATCGCGACGCGCCGTCGCTGTCCACCCGACAGTTCCGATGGCATGCGGTCGGTGTACTCCTCGAGACCGACGAACCCGAGCACTTCCTGCACGCGATGATCGGCCTTCTCCGCGTGCATGCTCTCTTCGTACAGCTTGTAGCCGACGTTCTCCTCGACGGTGAGTGAGTCGAACAGCGCACCCTCCTGGAACACCATTCCGATATCGGACCGCACGGCCATGATTTCCTGCTCGCTCATCGTGTCCACGCGCTTGCCGTTGACGATGATCGTGCCGCCATCCGGCTTCCACAAACCCAGGATGAGCTTCAGGATCGTGGACTTGCCCGAACCGCTGCCACCAAGAATGACCTTGGTGTGGCCCGGCCGCAGCTCGAAGCTAACGTCCTTCAAGACGACCTTGTCGTCGAAGGCGAGCGAGACGTGCTTCAACACAATCGAGGCGTCCATCTAATACAACACCGTAATCAATAGCCTGGTGACGAAGAAGTCCACTGCGATAACGGCGACCGACGCGGCGACGACCGCCTGCGTCGTCGCCCGGCCGACGCCCTGTGTACCACCGTGCGTGCGCAGTCCGACGTGACAGCCGATGGTGACAATGACGTAGCCCAGGCAGAACGGTTTGATGATCCCCATCCAGGCGTCATTGGGATAGAGTCCGTCGATTACCGACGTCCAGTACACGCTCGAGGCGACCCGCAGCTGGAACACCGCGATCATCCATCCGCCGAGGATGCCGACCGTGTCGGCGATGACCGTCAGGATCGGCGCCATCACGAACCCGGCCATCACACGAGGCACGACCAGCTTTCGAACCGGATCGGTACCGAGCGCGCGCAGCGCATTGATTTGATCCGTCACGACCATCGACCCGAGCTCCGCGGCGATGCCAGATCCGATGCGTCCGGCCAGCATGAGCCCGGTGAGCACTGGCCCGAGTTCCTTCAGCATCGATGCGCTCACGAGTCGTCCAACGAACGGGCGCGCGCCGAACTGGTCGAGCGTGATACCCGACTGCAGCGCGAGCACGGCTCCAGTGAAGAACCCGGTGAGCAGAACGACGGTCAGCGAGCCGACGCCAATCGCATCGAACTGCTGGATGATGTCGCGGTAATAGAACGGCGGCGACGTCGCCCCGCGAATGGTTGCGGCCTGCAGGCGCACGTAATCCTGCACTTCGAGAATCGCGTTCTTGAGCCAGCGCTCCAGCACGTCGAACACGGCTACCGGCCCGTGTTCAGACTGGAGAGCCCGAGATCGCGGGTGCGAAGCGCCTTGAGTGAATCGCGCAACGCAGCGGCACGCTCGAAATCAAGATTCGCGGCCGCCGCTTTCATCTCGTGCTCGAGCCGGGCAATCTCGGCGTCGAGCTCGGCCTGGGTGCGGAACGTCTCGCGCTCCCGCGGCGGTGTGGAGTAGTCGCGCTCGTAGACGCTCGACATCACATCATCGATCGAGCGGACGACGGATTCCGGCGTGATGTTGTGTTCGGCGTTGTACGCGGCCTGGAGCGCGCGGCGTCGTTCGGTTTCCCCCATCGCGTTCTTCATCGACGCGGTCATGTTGTCGGCGTACATGATGACTCGCCCGTTGACGTTGCGGGCGGCACGCCCGGAGGTCTGAATCAGCGAACCGGCCGAACGAAGGAAGCCTTCCTTGTCGGCGTCGAGAATGGCGACCAGCGACACTTCGGGAAGGTCAAGTCCTTCACGCAGCAGATTGATGCCGACCAGCACGTCAAACGCACCGCGCCGAAGGTCGCGGAGGATCTCCACGCGTTCGAGGGTGTCAATGTCCGAGTGCAGGTATCGCACCTTGACGCCAAGCTCCTGGTAGTACGTAGTCAGATCCTCGGCCATTCGTTTGGTCAGCGTCGTGACGAGCACGCGCTCTTTCCGTTCGGCACGCTTGCGGATCTCCTGCAACAAGTCGTCCACTTGCCCGCGGACGGGACGCACTTCAATCGGTGGGTCCATCAGTCCCGTGGGACGGATCACCTGCTCGACGACGACGCCACCGGCTTTCGCCAGTTCGTACGGCCCCGGCGTCGCCGAGACGAATACCACCTGTTTCGCGCGCTGCTCCCACTCCTCGAAGTTCAAGGGCCGGTTGTCGAGCGCCGAGGGCAGACGGAATCCATACTCGACCAGGACCTCTTTCCGGGAGCGGTCCCCGAAATACATCCCGCGAATCTGCGGAACGGTCTGATGACTCTCGTCCACGATCACGAGCGCATCGTCGGGAAGATAGTCGAGCAGCGTGGGTGGCGGGAATCCCGGTGGCCGGCCGGTCAGATGCCGCGCGTAGTTCTCGATCCCGTGACAGTAGCCAATCTCGCGAATCATCTCGAGATCGAACATCGTGCGCTGGTGGAGCCGCTGGGCTTCGAGCAGTTTGCCTTGCGATTCAAGCTGTCCACGGCGCTCGACGAGCTCGACCTTGATCGATTCGACGGCGATCTTGGTGCGGTCGCGTGACGTCACGAAGTGCGACTTCGGGTACACCGCCACCTTATCGAGCCGTCGAATGACTTTTCCAGTGAGGGGATCGAACCACGCCAGCTCGTCCACCTCGTCGCCGAACAGACCGATCCGCAGCGCGTGCTCTTCGTACGACGGCACCACTTCGACGATGTCGCCGCGGACGCGAAACGTGCCGCGTCCGAACTCGGTGTCGTTGCGCTCGTACTGAATCTCCACCAGCTTGCGCAGGATCTGATCGCGGTCGATGCGCTGTCCCACTTCGAGCGGCAGCAGCAGCCCGTAATACGCCTCCGGCGATCCGAGGCCGTAGATACATGACACGCTGGCGACGATGATGACGTCGCGACGTTCGAACAGCGAGCGCGTCGCGGAGAGTCGCATGCGATCGATCTCGTCGTTGATCGTCGCTTCCTTCTCGATGTACGAGTCGGT
>DAINQP010000020.1:0-7044 GCA_036742665.1 Vicinamibacterales bacterium
CGCTGAAGCCCGGCGCGGAAAAATATCGCGTCGTGCGCGGTCCAGACGACACCGGCCTCTACTCGACCTGTACGCCACCCGGCGTGCCGCAGACCTTCATGGTCCCCTACTACGTGCAATTCGTGCAGGCGCCAAAGCACCTGATCATCCTTCACGAGTACTTGCACCTCTCACGGACGATCACGCTCGACGGTTCGCCGCATCCGCCCGATCCCGATCCGTTCTGGATGGGCCATTCGGTCGGCCGCTGGGAAGGCGACACGCTGGTCGTCGATTCCGTCGGCTTCAAGGAAAGCGAGATCAGCGGTTACAAGACCACTGAGGATCTCCACGTCGTCGAGCGCTTCCGCCGTCCCAACCTCGGTACAGTCGAATACGAGGCGATCATCGAGGATCCGAATGTGTTCGCGGGTCCGTGGCTCATCACGCGCACGTTCCCGCTGCTGCCCGAGTTCAATCGCGTCGACGAGTTCTTCTGCGAGAACAACCGAGACTACAAGCCGCTGTTCGGAAAATAGTGAACGTATCGTGACCGATCTTCTGCAGACAGTACGCGGCTGTACGTTCGACGATTTCCTCTTGACGCCGCAGTACAGCGTCATCGAACGGCGGGACCCGGCGGCCATCGATCTCTCGTCGCGTCTCTCCGAACACCTGACGCTGAAGCGCCCGATCGTGTCCGCCAATATGGATACGATCACCCGTGCCGAAATGGCCATCGCCGTCGCCGAGGAAGGCGGCATCGGCATCATCGATCGCGGATTCAGATCGGGCGACATTGAACCCCAGGTCCGTGAGGTCGAGCGCGTGAAGCGGCGGCAGCATGGCGTGATAGCCGACCCGTACACGATCAGGCCTGCCGCGACGCTCAGCGAGGCACGCGAGGCGATGCGCCGCACTGGCGTCGGCACGCTCGTCGTTATCGATGACAACCGCCGGCTGCTCGGCCTGTTGACGGCTCGCGATCTTCGTTTCATGGACACGGCCGGCACCGTTGCTGATCGAATGACGTCGCGCGATCGCCTCATCGTGCGCGAGGGAGTCCCTGACGCGGCGACCGCTGAAGAGGTGATGCGCGTCCACAAGATCAAGAAGCTCCCGCTCGTCGATAAGGACGGCAGGCTGATCGGTCTCGTGACGGCCGCGGATTTACTGAAGCACGAACGTCTACCCTTCGCCACACGTGACGATCACGGCCGCCTGCGCGTCGGCGCTGCGATCGGCGCCAAAGGCGATTACCTCGAGCGCGCCACCGAACTAATTCGCGCCGGTGCGGACGTGATTGTCATCGACATCGCGCACGGCCATTCTGCGGTAATGGGCCGCGCGATCGAGGTGTTTCGCAAGCAGTTCGACGGTGTGGAGCTGATCGCCGGGAACGTCGCGACTGCCGAGGCCACGCGCTTCCTCATCGAGCGCGGCGTGAACGGCGTCAAGGTCGGCATCGGTCCTGGTGGTGGGTGCACGACCCGGCTCAATACCAACTTCGGCGTGCCGCAGGTCGAGGCGCTGGTCGCCTGCCGCGGTGCCGCCGGCCCGAGAGTCCCACTGATCGCCGACGGCGGCATCAAGCGCGATGGCGCGGTTGTTCAGGCCCTGCTCTTCGGCGGTGACACGGTCATGCTGGGCAGCGCACTCGCCGGCACGATCGAGACACCCGGCGACACGGTGCAGAAGCCGGTGGTGATACCCGAGTCGCACAAGACGGTGAAAGTCCCCTTCAAGGTGTTCCGTGGAATGGCGTCGCTGCAGGCGATCGTCGATCGGCTCGATGTCGAAGACGCCGAGTCGGCCGATGTCGAGGCGCTCGGCGCGGAAGGTATGGAGATCAGCGTGCCTGCGCGCGGATCGGTGCGGCCAATCATCCGCGACATGCTCAAGCACCTCTGCTCGGCGATCAGCTACGGCGGCGCCGACAGCCTGGCGGAGTTGCGCGAGATGCTGGCGCGCGACCCCTCTCGCTACGTGATCCGCTTATCGGAATCCGGCCGACGAGAGTCCTTCGACCGGTAGATCGATGACGCACGTCAATGCGTCATCGCATAGAGGAGGACATCGATCCCGAGCGCATAGCCATCGATCGAGAACTGATAGAAGTACTGTGCGTCCTCGGTCTCGCGTTCCCAGGAATTCGAGACGTCTGTGTTATGCGTCATCACGACGATGATGCGACCGTGCCGGTCTCGCATCGCGCGGAAGTGAGGCACTGCCGTTTCATCACCCCGCTCCGACGTCATCTGTCCACCGTAGGCGCGCCAGAAGCCAATACCCGGGACTTGTGGAATCTTCTTCACTTCGATCATCGAGTGAAAGATGGGGTCGCTGAGCGGTACGTCTTCGATCGAGTACTCGGATGACGGCATCGCGCGCGCGAGCTCGCGCGACCACTGGTCCCAGGCTTCTTCTCCCCAGAAGTCATCCACCCACAGGAAGCCGCCCTTCCTCAGGTAGAGGCTCAGCGCCTTCACTTCTTCCGGCGACAGCCCAATGGTGCCAACGTCCGAGGCCATCAAATAGGGACATTCGAACAGCGCGGGATCGGTCAACCGGACCAGCCACACGTGAGGCACACCGGCCTTGAGCCAGCTGACGCGCGTCTTCGTCAACTCGGAGTGGCGAATCAGAAGATTGCGCTGCCCCCAGGGATAGTCAGTACGCCAACCGGACCCGTTGGCCTCACGGCGAACGCTCGTGTAATGCATGTGGCAGCCGGCGACGTGGCGATCCGGCCACTGTTTCGGTGGCAATTCCGCGGGATCGCCCTGTTCGCCGCGCAGCCCACCGAAATCGCGCCCGAACTGGGCGTAGGCAGAGGCGGCTGACACGATCAGCAGGGCCATCAACAGTCGGCGCATCTCTCGTTCAGGATTATCGCCCGGAGTACCCTATAGGAAATGGCGTCCCCAGTCCCGGCCGCCCGGCCTCGTACGGCGGCACCCCAGGCTGCGCTCGGCGTCCTGAGCGCAATCAGTCTCTGCCACGGCTTGAACGACCTGCTGCAGTCGGTGCTGCCCGCGGTGTATCCGATTCTCAAGACCGCCTATCGGCTCGACTTCGGCCAGATTGGCCTCATCACCTTCACCAACACGGTCACGGCGTCACTGCTTCAGCCCGTGGTCGGCTTCATCACGGACAAACGGCCCAAGCCGTATTCGCTGTCGATCGGCATGGGGTTCACGTTGATTGGCCTGCTGCTACTCTCAACGGCACCGACCTATGCCGCGATACTCGTCGCCGTGGGGTTCGTCGGCGTCGGCTCGTCAATCTTTCACCCGGAATCATCGCGGGTCGCACGTCTGGCTTCCGGCGGCCGACACGGCTTCGCGCAGTCGCTGTTTCAGGTCGGCGGAAACGCCGGGTCGGCGACAGGACCGCTGCTCGCGGCGTTCATCGTGCTGCCCTACGGTCAGCGCAGCATCGCCTGGTTCGGTGTGGTGGCCTTCGTCGCGATGATCATCCTGGCCCGCGTCGGTGGCTGGTACAAGACGCATATCGTCGTGCACGCGAAAGCGGCAACGGCCGCCATACACACCGGCATCTCCAGGGCGCGCGTGCGAATGGCGCTTCTCATCCTCATGCTGTTGGTATTCTCGAAGAACGTGTACCTGGTCAGCATCACCAGCTATTACACGTTCTACTTGATTCACAAGTTCGGGTTGTCGGTGCGCAGCGCACAGCTGCACCTGTTTGTCTTCCTCGGTGCCGCTGCGGCGGGCACGTTCATCGGCGGCCCGGTCGGCGATCGCATCGGCCGCAAGTACGTGATGTGGGTGTCGATCCTCGGCGTGTTGCCGTTCACGCTGCTGCTGCCCTACGCGAGCCTGTTCTGGACCGAGGTACTGACGATCATCATCGGCTTGGTGATGGCCTCGGCCTTTTCGGCCATCGTCGTGTTCGCCCAGGAGCTCGTCCCTGGACGAGTCGGTGCGGTTTCAGGACTCTTCTTCGGGTTCGCGTTCGGCTTTGGTGGGATCGGCGCAGCGCTACTCGGCCAACTCGCCGACTCGACGAGCATCGACTTCGTCTACAAAGTCTGCTCGTTCCTGCCGGCGATTGGCCTGTTGACCGCGTTTCTGCCGAATATCGAGCCTAGAGCACTGACGCCGCGATCTTCTTGATATCGGCCACCTCGGACCGCGGGCCGAAGTGGCTAATCACCTTCGCCGCCATCGCGCCACCCAGCTTGCCGCACGTCGCCAGATCGCGCCCCTGCGTGTAGGCGTAGAGGAAGCCGGCGGCGTAGGCGTCGCCGGCGCCCGTCGTATCGACCACCTTCACGCCCTTGACGGCGTCGATGACGTGCACCTCGTCGCCGTTCACGACCACCGATCCGTTTTCGCTGCGCGTCAGCGCGGCGATCTCGCAGTGCTTGCGCACCTGCTGCAATGCGGTATCGAAGTTGTCGGTCTGATACAGCGAGAAGATCTCGCTCTCATTGGCGAACAGGATGTCCACATGCTTCTCGGCCAACTCGAGGAACTCGTCGCGGAAGCGCGCCACGCAGAATGAGTCGGACAGCGTCAGCGACACTTTCGCGCCGGACTTCTGCGCGTTGATTGCGGCGTCACGCATGGCCTCTTTCGCGCGCGGCTGATCCCACAGATAGCCCTCGAGATACACCACCTTCGACGAGGTGATGTAGTCCATGTTGACGTCCTCCGGCCCGAGCTGCGTTGTCGCACCGAGGAACGTCTGCATCGTGCGCTGTGCGTCCGGCGTGACGAAGATCAGGCTGCGCGCCGTCGGCAGGCCACCGACGAGCGGCGTGGTGTCGTAGGTGACGCCCACCGCGCGAATGTCGTGCGTGAACACCTCGCCGAGCTGGTCGGCCGCGACCTTGCCGATGTAGGCGGCCTTGCCGCCGAGCGCTGCGATGCCGGCGATCGTGTTCCCCGCCGATCCCCCGGAAGCTTCCTTGCCAGGTCCCATGATCCCGTAGAGCTTCTGCGCCGTTTCGGCGTCGATCAGGTTCATCGCGCCCTTCGGCAGGTTGTGCTCGGCCAGCAGTGAGTCTTCCGCCTGGGCGATGACGTCCACAATCGCGTTGCCGATCGCCGTGACATCGAACCGTCGCGTGGTCATTCTGTCTGTGTCCTCTCGGGCTATGTCGTTTGAAGGTACTTGCCCACCAGTGGAGCAAGATCCTGGCGGGTCTGCGCCGGGATGGCGTCAGGTCTTGTGATCAGGGCATATTTCAATGCTGACGCACATTCGCACGAGCGCTCGTAGGGCAGCGCATCGACGGCGCCGGCGATGATGTGCTGCGCGGTCTTGGCATTCTGCGTCAAGTTGGCGATGATCATGTCCACGGTCACCGAGTCGTGGTCCGGATGCCAGCAGTCGTAGTCGGTGACCAGGGCGATCGTGGTGTAACAGATCTCCGCCTCGCGTGCGAGCTTCGCCTCCTGCAGATTCGTCATGCCGATGATGTCGGCACCCCACGATCGATAGAGCCGCGACTCGGCGAGTGTCGAGAACTGCGGACCCTCCATGCAGACGTACGTCCCACCGTTGTGAATCGTGGCGTTGGCGCGCTTCCCGCTGGCGAACGCGATGCCGCTGAGCACCTTGCAGAACGGATGCGCGAAGCCGACGTGTGCGACGAGCCCGCGTCCGAAAAACGTGCTGATGCGCCCCTTGGTGCGATCGATGAACTGATCGGGAATCACGATGTGGAGCGGCGCGTAGTCATCTTTGAGGCTGCCGACGGCGCTCGCGGACAGGATGTATTCGACGCCGAGCATCTTCATGCCGAAGATGTTGGCGCGGAAGTTCAGCTCGGATGGCGAGAAGCGATGGCCAGCGCCATGGCGAGCCAGAAACGCGACGCGCTTTCCGCGCAGCGTGCCGAGGATGTAGGGGCCGGATGGTTCACCGAATGGAGTCTGAAGCGTCACCTCGCTCCGGTCCGTAACCTCCGCCATGTCGTACAGACCGCTACCGCCGATGATGCCGATTTGAGTTCGTTCCATGTGTGATTGATAGGCGGAATCTTTGATTTTACAGCACCCGCTCGACGAACCGCTGGCCGTTGCCGTTCTCGCGGATGTACCCCGCCGACACCCGGGGATCGTGCTCGAACAGGATCAGGTACTCCCGGTCGATCGCCTCGCGGATGAACCGGCGCTTGAACGCCAGGGTGTCCATCGGGAACAGGTCGTAACCCATCACCCACGGATCCTGTAGGTGCGCAGTCGTGGGGATCATGTCGGCCACGTAGACCGCGGTCTTGCCGCCCGACTCGATATACACGACCTGATGCTGCCCGGTGTGACCGCCGCTGCGTTCGACCCGCACGCCCGGCTTGATGATCATGTCCCCGTCGAAGAGCTGCACCACACCTGCCTGTTTCAGCGGCACGAAATCTTCCTGAAGGTAGCTCGCCCGGTTCCGCTCGTGCGGATGCGTCGCATCCTCCCATTCAGCGGCCCGGATGATGTACGTTGCGTTCGGAAATCGCGGCTTCAGCGCGTCGTTCTCGAGAACCGTGGCGCCGCCGAAGTGATCGAAATGCAGGTGTGTCGCCAGCGCGAACTCGATCGACGCTGAGGTCAGGCCGACGGCGGCGAGCGCGTGATCGAGATGCCGCTCGCGCGCCAATGCATAGATGTCCGCCTGCTTCGGCGGCATCTTGTTCCCCGCGCCGCAATCCACCATCAGCCGCCCCCAATCAGCCTCGACAAGGAGCGGCCGCATCGCAAGCTGGATGCGGTGACGGTCGTCGGCCGGGGCGAGCTTCTCCCACAGCGGGCGAGGCACCACGCCGAACATCGCGCCGCCGTCGAGCCTGAAACCGCCGTCGTGCAGCATCGTCAGCTGGAGGTCACCAAACGAGAGCCGCTTCACGTCGAGCACTGGCCCGTGTGCTGCGCTCTGTTTCAGTTCGACGAGCACGCCGTGTGCAGCTGACGGATGGATGAATGCCACGAGTGCGTGCTCTGCTCCGGGCCGCGGCTCGGAGTCCACCAGCCGCACGCCGCGGGCCTTGAGCTGATCGAGCGCGGCACGAATATCGTCCACGCGCAGCGTGATGTGATGGATGCC
>DAINQP010000020.1:7054-45403 GCA_036742665.1 Vicinamibacterales bacterium
CCTGGACCGCGCTTCTCGATGTACTTCGCGATCGCTGAATCCGGCGCGGTCGCCTCGAGCAGTTCGAGTCTCGGCCCGCCGACAGAAATATGACGCGCGCGCACGCGCTGCGTGAGCACGTCCTCCGGCGCTTCTACTTCGAGTCCAAGCGAGTCACGGTAGAACGCCAGCGCCGCCTCGACATCCCGTACCGCAATTCCAATGTGATCGAGGACGGCCCTCATACGCCGAGCGCCTGGCTCATGAGTCGCGCCGCAGCCGAATACGGATCCGTGCGTCGGGCGGCGATCGCCTCGACCAGCCGATCGAACTCGCCGGCCGGCAGGCGCTTCTCAACGTGTTCGAGCAGACGCTGCGCGAGGAGTCCGCGCAGTCGAGACTCGTGGCTCGCTGTGCGCCGTTGCTGCTGGTGCTGCGATTCGTGCTGACGGAATCGCTCGATCTCCTGCCACAGCCGATCGATGCCCACGCCATTCAACGCCTCGGTCTTGACCACGGGCGGACGCCACTCGCCCTCGGCAAACGTCTGAAGCGAGAGACTCCCGGTCACCGACTGGACCACGTGATCGGCGCCCTCGCGGTCCGCCTTGTTCACGACGAAGATGTCGCCAATCTCCATGATCCCGGCCTTCAGCGCCTGCACATCGTCTCCCGCGCCAGGCACGAGGACCACGATCGAGATGTCGGCGGTGCGAACGATATCGACTTCGTCCTGACCGACGCCGACGGTTTCGATGACGACGATGTTCTTGCCGGAAGCGTCGAGCACCAGCGCGGCATCGCTCGTCGCTGCGGCGAGCCCGCCGAGATGGCCGCGCGTCGCCATGCTACGCACGAAGACGCCGGCATCGTTGCTGTGCGTGCTCATGCGCACGCGGTCGCCGAGAATGGCACCGCCTGAAAACGGGCTCGTCGGATCGATGGCCAGGACGCCGACGGTGGATCCGACCCGCCGGGCTTCGGTGACGAGACGATCGACAAGCGTGCTCTTGCCAACGCCTGGCGCACCCGTCACACCAATGAGATACGCGCGGCCGGTGCGGTCGTAGATCCGGCCAATGAGCTCACGTCCGGCGTCAGCATCATCTTCGACCAGCGAGATCGCGCGGGCCACCGCACGCGGGTCACCCGCGAGCACGCCTTGAGAAACGGGGTCGGGAGTCATTTTTCCAGACGTTCCCGAAAAATGACTCCCGACCCCATTTACAGCAACTGACGGGCAATGACGAGCCGCTGGATCTCGCTCGTGCCCTCTCCGATGGTCGTGAGCTTGACGTCGCGGAAGTATTTTTCGGCGACGTAGTCCTTGACGAAGCCGTAGCCGCCGTGGATTTGCACCCCGTCCTCAGCGACACGCACGGCGATCTCGCTCGAATAGAGCTTGGCCATCGCCGCTTCGAGCGTCGTGCGCTGGCCCTCGTCCTTCATCGCCGCGGCGCGATAGGTCAACAGACGCGCCGCTTCGATGCGCGCGGCGGCGTCAACGAGCTTGGCCCGGATGCTTTGGAACGTGCCGATAGGCTGGCCAAACTGCTTGCGCTCGAACGCGTAGTTCCTTGCCGCTTCGTACGATCCCTGCGCGAGACCGACGGCGAGCGCCGCGATCCCGATGCGGCCGGCATCGAGTACCTGCAGCGCGTTGATGAATCCCTGCCCTTCCGTGCCGAGCAGGTGACTGGCTGGCACACGGCAGTTCTCGAAGATCACTTCGCTCGTCTCGCTCGCGCGCATGCCCAGCTTGTCTTCCTTCTTGCCGGCGCGAAACCCGGGCGTTCCGCGCTCGACGATGAAGGCCGAGATGCCGCGGCTGCCTTTCGCGCGGGTCGTCACGGCCATCACCACCATGATGTCGCCAGTCTTGCCGTGCGTGATGAACTGCTTGGTGCCGTTGATCACCCAGCTGTCGCCGGCGCGGACGGCGCGCGTCTGCATCGACGCCGCATCACTCCCGGATGCGGCTTCGGTGAGGCCCCACGCGGCCAGCTTCTCGCCCTTCGCGAGGGGCACCAGATGCTGCTGCCGCTGCGCCTCGTTCCCGAACATGAAGATGTGGGCGGCGCCGAGCCCGTTATGCGCCGCGACCGACAGGCACACCGACGGATCGACGCGGGCCAGCTCCTCGATGCACAGGCAATAGTCCACGGAAGACATCGCGGCGCCGCCGTAGCTTTCGGGAAACTGGATTCCCATCAGGCCGAGCTCAGCGAACTTGGACAGGAGCTGCGGCGGGAACTGTTGTGCCTCGTCCCACTCTCTGACGTGCGGACGCAACTCGGCCTCCGCGAACTCGCGGATGCTGCGGCGCAGCAACTCCTGCTCGTCCGTGAGCCGAACCTCCATAGCCGAGATCGTATCATTCGATATGCGACTCATCGGATCCCTGCTCGCGGCCGTACTGCTCATCGCGGTCGCCACTCCAGCCTTCGCGGACGTAACGGTATTCATCGGCACCACCAACACCCCATCGAATCGCGCGGTGAAGGGCGCATCGTTCGGGGCGGGCTTTCTTGTGGTGGCCTTCGAGTTCGAGTACGCAGACACGTCCGAGGGCGAGCTCGACCGGGCGCCATCGTTGCGAACGGGGATGGGCAACGTGCTCCTCCAGACGCCCTTTTTCATTCACGGCTTCCAGCCGTACTTCACGACTGGAGGCGGCGCCTTTCACGAGTCACTGGAATCCCAGTCGGAAACGAGTTTCGGCGCGAACACAGGGGGCGGAGTGAAGATCGCGCTGGCTGGACCGATTCGCGCTCGCGTGGATTATCGTTTGTTCAGACTCAAAGGCGAACCGCTGTACGACACGGTGCACCGCGTCTACGCGGGCTTGAATATCAATTTTTAGGTTACGGCTTCTCGATCGTGTCCGCTGCGGGGGCATCGAGCTTTGTCGGCGTAGGGGGCGCGGGTTTCAACGTCGTGAGATTCAGCAGGCTGCCGCCGGTGACCGAACCTGAGTAGAGCTTCCAGATCTCCTGCAGCTTCGCTTGATCGGGATACGCGTCCGCGAGAATACGGCCGAGGCTGTAATCGGCACCCGCCACGGTCGGATCGAGCAGGAACACATACAGCACCGCTCCACCTGGTGCGCCTTCCGTCGCTTTAAAGATCCGCCAACCGGCTGCCTGCGCGCGCACGCGTTCGTTCGTTGAGGCTGCCAGTGCAGCCTGCAAATAGCCCATCGCCCTCTCGAAATCGTCCACGCGATCGGCGCGCACCGTGTTGAACAGGAGACCCACTGGCGCTGTAAAGATCCGCGGCTGAGGCGCTAGCGCAGGCGGAGGGGGCTGAGCCGGCGGCGCCTGACCCGCGACCGGCGGTGGCGCCGTCGGCGCTTGCGTGGGGGATGTGGTCTGTCCTGGTGTTGGCGTGGAGGAGGGCTGTTGGGCGAAAGCCGTTGTCGCAGCAATCAGCACGAGCACAGCTCCGAGCGCGGCACACACACTTCGCATGCAGGTACTCCGTAGGGGCGGTCGCCGGGACCGTCAACAAAAAAGCCACGGCGCGACTGCCCTCTCGAGGACGGCATCGCCCGTGGCTTTCGATTTTAAGCGGTGCGGCGTGTCTACTTCGCGAAATCCGACACCATCGGACCCTGAATCACGAACAGCGCCTGCTTGAGCGCGCCGCGATACAGGTTGTAGAAATTCGTCCGTTCCGTTGGATCCGTAACGACCTCGTAGACCAGGTTCGTGATCGAGTAGTCGGCATCCTTCACGACCGGACTGATGATGTGAACGTAGAGCGGGCTGCCATCGGGCTGGTTCATGGCGTTCTTGATGACCTTCCAGCCAGCCAGCTGCTGCTTGGCCTCGGGTCGCGGCGACTTCGCCAAGGCGTCCTTCAGCGTCGCCATGACTTTCTCGTAGTCGGCCACCTTGTCGGCATTCACAACGTACGCGGCCAACACCAGATCGCCCGTGTAGGTCGTCTTCTGCGGCGGCGCCTGCGCGAAAGCAGTCTGAGCAAACGCCGGCAGGATGAGAACCGCGCCAGCCAATAGGACTCCGGACAGTCGTCGCATCTTCACGTCTCCTCGAAAAGGCCGCTAATCCTAACGTACCGGTGAGTCGATAAAAACCGCCATGACCTCGTTGGCAAGAAGCATTCCTGGCCGCGTCAGGCTCAGGTGGGCGCCATCATAGATCAAGAGTCCTTGATCTACGAACGGTTGCAGTTCGGTCCCGTAAAGACTCCACACATCGGTCTGATAGCGCGATTCCAGGGCGCTCAAATCGATCCCCTTCGCTAGACGCAGGCCCATGAACAGGGCTTCTTCGAGCCGCGTGTGCGTGGTCAGCGGCCGCCGCTCGACCGCTAATTGTCCTCCAGCAGCGACGAGCGAAATGTACTCACTTGTGGAGGCAACATTCTTCTCCCGTACGCCTTTTCGGGTCGAATGGGCACCGCAGCCAAACCCGAACCACTCACCATCGGTCCAGTATTTGAAGTTGTGGCGCGACTCGCGGCCGCGTTTGGCCACGTTGGAGATCTCGTACTGCTCGTAGCCGGCGCGATCGAGTACGTCCATCGCCTGCAGGTACATCTCAGCCGCATCGTCTTCGGCGGCTATGACCCAACGGCCGCGCGCCATCGCATCCCGCAGTGGCGCGTTGGGATAGATTTCGAGCAGATAGAGCGAGGCATGCTCCGGACCCAACCCGATCAAGCCCTCGACTGACGTCAGCCAGTCGGCGACCGATTGACCGGGCAGCCACATCATCAGGTCAAGCGATACGTTATCGAACCCCGCGGTTCGAGCCATGGCGAAGGCATCGCGCGCCCGCGACGCCGAATGCAGACGACTCAGTCGCAGCAACTCCTCGTCCCTGAACGATTGGACACCGAAACTCAGACGGTTGACGCCGGCGTCGCGGAAGCCTGACAGCTTTTCGTCGGTGATCGTTTCGGGATTGGCTTCGAGCGTGATCTCGGCGTCTGCCGTGATCGCAAACCTGCTGCGGCACGTCTTGATAATGGCCCCGACCTCGTCTGGCTCGAGCAGGGACGGCGTGCCACCGCCGAAGAAAATCGTATCGGCCGCCTCGCCGTCGGCACGGCGGCGGATCTCCTGCTGAAGCGCAGCGACGTACTGCGTCTTCAGGTCGGCGTCGAATAGACCCCGATTGAAGTTGCAGTAGTTACAGATGGCCGAACAGAACGGGATGTGGACGTAGAGGCCCAAAGCCATGTCGTTCAATGTTACGACCCGGCTCTGCCTCCTGACCATTTCAGATCGGTCTTTTCGTGCTTGGGCGTCTTCAGTTGCGCGCGGACCTGACCCTGCGAACGGGCCGGGAGCTTGCGCCGCGGCTGGGCCTTCCAGAGCTTGTAGAGGTCCTCGGCGCCGATGTTGGGCGGCTGATTGCGATAATCCGGGCCGTCGTACTCCAGGAAGTCGCACATCTCCTTCAGCCGCGAGTGCAGCCGGAATCCGACGCGCATCAACAGCGAATTCAACTCGGTCTCGTCGGGGATGTCTTCGTAGTTGGACGTGAAGATCGTGGGACGACGCTCGTTGTAGCGCGTGTTGACGATCAGACTCATCGTCTCTTCGACCCAATCCGTCATGCGCTCTGCGCCAAGGTCGTCGAGCACGAGGAGCTCGGCCTCCATCACCGGGCGAATGATGTCCATCTCCGCCGTGTGCGTCAGCGGATTGTATGTACCGCGGATGTCCTTCAGCAGCGCCCGTGTGTCGTAATACAGCCCCCGTGCCCCGATTCGCCGCACGACATGCCTGAGCACCGAGACAGCAATGTGCGTCTTGCCGATGCCAGGTGGTCCAATCAGCATCAAACCCTTCTGGACGACAGGAAAGGCTTCCGAGAAACGCTTGGCGGATTCGACTGCGCGCAGCAGCTCTTCGTTCGGGTACGACAGGAAGTTTTCGAGCGTGCAGCGTTGATAGCGTGGTGGAATGCGCGCATCACGGAGACGCTGGTCTACAGTTTTCTCACGAATGCAGTCACACCGTGTGACGCGCGCGACACCGTCAACCTCGATCGACTTCCACCCAGTGTCATCGCAGATCGGGCAGGGCACGCGTCATGGTAACTCGGATCTGCACGTGCGAGATCGATCACTCACGAGCAAGATTGTCAGGGTCGTTTGACAGAACGGTGCACGCGTTTCGTGCATCAACGGAAACCCAGCGCAAAAGTTGCGTGGCACGTCCGTTGCCTATGCGTGATGATCTACGGCTTTCCTTATGTCGTCGTGGACGGCACTCAGTCGAAGCAAGCCGTGCAGTTCGACTGCTCCGAGAGAGCGACGGTGTGAATCCGGATTGTGTTGGAGTACGGGCGAGGCCCTACACCTTGGTCTGGCGCTTGGGATTCTCGTCTTCGCTCTTCGTCTCAGATGGTGCTGGCGTGCGCCGGACGAGATCGGTCGGCGTGGACTTCACGAGCGCGGTGCCCAGGCGCTGTTCCCAATCGTCGATGCCGCGCGCCATCTCGCGCTTGACATAGTCCATGAACTGATTCACCTCGCCCTGCATCTGTTCGATTTTGCGCCGCAGGTTGAGGATGATTTCCACACCGGCGAGATTCACACCGAGATCGCGCGTCAGCGTGAGAATCGTCTCGAGCTGTTCGAGATCCTCCTCCGAGTACAGGCGCGTATTGCCTTCGGTTCGCGACGGCTTGAGCAGGCCCTCACGCTCGTACAGGCGCAGTGTCTGCGGATGGATATCGTACTTCTGCGACACCGCGCTGATCATGTAGTACGCCTTGCCGCGTTCAGCCCGCTTTGCCACGTCACGCTTCTCGCACGTTCTCGCCGTTCAGGCGGCCGAATTCCCGGAGTAGGTCCTTCGAGCGTTCGTCGAGCAGCTTCGGCAGCATGATACGCGTCTCGACGATCAAATCGCCGCGCTGACCGGTCCTGGTCGACGGCGCGCCATGCTCGCGCAACCGGAAGCGTTGCCCTGATTGCGTACCCGGTGGCACACGCAGCCTGGCCTGACCGCCCAGCGTGCGAATGTCGATCTTGGCGCCGAGTGCCGCTTCGTGGATCGCGATCGGCACGACCATGTGGAGATCGTCGCCCTCACGACGGAACACCACGTGCGAACCGACGCGAACCGTGAGGTACAGGTCGCCGGATGCACCACCGTGCACCCCGGCGTTTCCCTTCGATGGGATCCGGAGTCGATCGCCGTCAGCGACGCCGGGAGGAATTCGCGCGATCACCCGCTCGTTGCGCGTCTCCTGTCCGGTGCCGCCGCACGGCTCGCACGCTCGCGGCGTCTGCTGGCCGGTCCCGCTGCACGCGCTACACGCGCGCGAGAACACCATGTGGCCACGCACCGATCGCGTCGCGCCGGTGCCCTGGCAGTACGGACACGACCCGGTACTCACACGTGTGCGGCCGGTGCCCGCGCAGGTCCGGCAATTCTCACGTCGCGTTACCGAAATCGAACGCTGGATGCCGTTCAGTGCTTCCTCGAACGTGACCTGCATCTCAACGTGCAGGTCGGCGCCGCGCTGCGGCGTGGGTGCACGCCCACGATCGGTGAGCACCTCGGCGAACAGGTCGCCGAAGGTGACCGAATAGTCCGCACCGCGGGTCGAGAAGTCGAACCCCTCGAACTCCGCCGCCTGTCGCCCTGGCCCCGCTGTCGGGCGATGCCCGGCGTCATAGCGCGATCGCCGCGCCGGATCGATCAACGTCTCGTAGGCCTCGAGGATCTCCCTGAATCGCTCCTCGGCTGTCTGATCACCCGGATTGATGTCCGGGTGATACCGCCGCGCCAGACGACGGTAGGCCCGTTTGATGTCGGACTCCGTCGCCTCCTGCGGCACGCCGAGAACGATGTACAGATCCATGCACCAATGCTCTATTTGTCGTCCACAACCTCGGCGTCGATGACGTCGCCTTGCGCACCCTGCGAACCCGAGCCCTGAGCACCCGCTGAACCTTCCGCACCCGGACTTCCTGCACCCGCTGAACCCTCCGACCCCCCGGGGCCCTGCGGTCCGGCGTTCTTGTACAGCGATTCCGCCGCCTTGTGCTGCATCTGCGTCAGCAGATCCATCGCGCGGCTCATGCCCTCGACGTCGTTGTCGGCGATCGCTTTCTTGAGACCTTCGACGGCGTTCTGTACCGCCGTCTTGTCCGACGCGGGAACCTTGTCGCCCATTTCCTGCAGGAACTTCTCGGCGCCGTATACAGCGGCGTCGGCCTTGTTGCGCGTCTCGATCTCGTCGCGACGCTTTTTGTCTTCGTCCGCGTGCGACTCGGCGTCTTTCATCATCCGCTCGACCTCGTCCTTGCTGAGGCCGCTCGACGCGGTGATCGTGATCTTCTGTTCCTTGCCGGTACCAAGGTCCTTCGCCGACACATTCACCATGCCGTTGGCGTCGATGTCGAACGTCACTTCGATCTGCGGCACCCCGCGCGGCGCCGGCGGAATGCCAACCAGCTGGAAGCGCCCGAGCGTGCGGTTGTCGCGCGCCAGCGGTCGCTCACCCTGCAGCACATGGACCTCGACGCTCGTCTGACTATCGGCGGCCGTCGAAAACGTTTCGCTCTTGCGCGTTGGAATCGTCGTATTACGCGTGATCAACGTCGTCATCACGCCGCCCAGTGTTTCGATACCAAGCGAGAGCGGCGTGACGTCGAGGAGGAGCAGGTCCTTGACCTCGCCCGCGAGCACGCCCGCCTGGATCGCCGCCCCAACCGCAACGACCTCGTCGGGATTCACGCCCTTGTGCGGCTCCTTGCCAAACAGGTCCTTGACGATCTGCTGGACCTTCGGGATACGCGTCGAACCGCCGACCAGCACGACCTCGTCAATCTGCCTGGGATCGACACCAGCATCCGAGAGCGCCTGCTTGGTCGGGCCGACCGTCTTCTGCAGAAGGTCTTCGACCAGCTGCTCGAACTTTGCGCGCGTCAGTTTCAACTGCAGGTGCTTGGGGCCGGTCTGATCCGCAGTGATGAATGGCAGGTTGATGTCAGTCTCCATCACCGTGGAGAGCTCCATCTTGGCTTTCTCCGCGGCTTCCTTGAGGCGCTGTAGCGCCATCCGGTCCTTGCTCAGATCGATGCCGTCGCTCTTTTTGAACTCGGCGGCAATCCACTCGATGATGCGTTGATCGAGATTGTCGCCACCGAGATGCGTGTCGCCATTGGTTGCCTTCACCTCGACGACGCCCTCGCCCACCTCCAGAATCGAGATGTCGAACGTGCCGCCGCCAAAGTCATAGACGGCGATGGTCTCGTCCTTTTTCTTGTCGAGGCCGTAGGCCAGCGCAGCCGCGGTCGGTTCGTTGACGATGCGCATGACTTCGAGACCGGCGATCTTGCCAGCCTCCTTGGTGGCCTGGCGCTGCGCATCGTTGAAGTACGCCGGCACCGTGATGACCGCCTTCGTCACCGGCTGTCCGAGATACTCCTCGGCGGCCTGCTTGAGCTTCTGCAGGATCATTCCGGAGATCTCGGGCGGTGCGTAATCCTTGTCGCCAATCTTCACGCGCACGTCGCCGTTCGGCGCCGACCCGACCTGATACGGCACCATCTTCATCTCCTCGTTCACCTCGGAGTGGCGACGGCCCATGAAGCGCTTGATTGAGAAGATGGTGTGCTCAGGGTTGGTGACCGCCTGGCGCTTCGCCACCTGGCCAACCAGCCGCTCACCACTCTTGGTGAACGCCACGACCGATGGCGTTAGCCGGCTGCCTTCCGGGTTGGTGATGACGACCGGCTCGCCACCTTCCATGACGGCAACAACGGAATTGGTGGTGCCCAGGTCGATACCAATGATTTTGCTCATGTCTCTCACGTCCTCATCGACGAATCGGGCGACGGCATGGTCGCCTCTCCGCAAAGGCCACGCATGCGTCGCCCTTACCTATCAAATGTGAGTGTAACATTATCAAAGCTAACGCCGCTCCTGCGGGCGTATAATGACGATAAGCATATTGCTTTCAAATAGATGACGCCCCTGGACGAGGAGGACATCGGCCACGTTGCCGAGACACCGCCGCCGGCGAGACCGAAGAGCAAGCTGGTCCTGCGCGTTGCGCGCAATGCCGGTCTCATTGCGCTCTTCATCGTCGCCGCCATGCTGGGAACCGTGGGTGGAGTGCTCTTCGCCTTCTCGAGCGACATTCCCGAAATCAGCGCGCTCGACAGCTATCAGCCGCACACGATCACGCGCCTTTTAGCGCGTGACGAGCGCGTCATCGGCGAGTTCGCCATCGAGCGGCGCATCGTGATCGGCTACAACGACATGGCGCCGGTGCTGCGTGAGGCGATCATCGCTACCGAAGACGGCGACTTCGAGCAGCACTTCGGCCTCAGCGTCTCGCGCATCGTCATCACCGCGTTCAAGGACATCGTTTACGGGCAGCGCTTTGGCGCCAGCACAATCACGCAGCAGTTGGCGCGTGGCCTCTTCCTCGGCGAGTACATGAACAATGGTGTGTTCGTGCGCTCAGGGTGGCCACTCGTCGAGCGGAAGATGAAAGAGATGCTGGTGTCAGTCCAGCTCGAGCGCCGCTACACGAAAGCCGAGATCCTCACGCTCTACGCCAACCAGATCAACCTCGGGCACGGCGCCTATGGCGTCGAAGCCGCGTCGCGCATGTACTTCGACAAGTCCGCGAAGAGCCTGACGCTCGAAGAAGCCGCCACGATTGCCGCAATCATTCAGACGCCGGCGCGCCTCAGCCCCTTCGTCAATCCAGAGCGCACCCTCGCGCGGCGCAACAACTACGTACTGCCGCGCATGGTTGAGGAAGGTTTCATCACGAAAGAACAGGCCGCCGATGCCGCGAGCCGGCCGTTGGTGCTGCTCGGCCAGCCCACACCCGATCGCTCCATCGCACCGTACTTCGTCGAGGACATCCGCAAGGTGCTCGAACAGAAGTACGGCGCCGACGCGCTGTATCAGACCGGCCTTCGCGTGCAGACGACGCTCGATGTGGATCTGCAGGAGGCGGCCAATGCGGCAATCGATCGCGGCCTGCGCATCATTGACAAGCGGAAGAACGGCTTCCGCAAACCGGCGCGCAACATCGTGGCCGAGGGACGAGCGATCGAGAAGATCTCCATGGAGCGTTGGTCGCAGCCAATCCTCGCCGGCGACATCGTGCCAGCGGTCGTCACGTTCGTGCCAGGGCCCAGTGGCTCCAGCGCGCGCATCCGCATCGGCGAGTACGACATCGAGCTCAAGCCCTCGGCGTTTGCATGGACACGGCGTACGTCCGCAGCGCAGCTCTTCAAGATCGGCGACGTCATCGAGGTCCAGGTGCAATCGCTCGAGGGTAAGAAGCCGAACGATCTCAGGCTCGAACAGCCGCCCGCGGTTGAGGGGGCACTCGTCGCAATCGACAACCACACCGGTCAGATCCGCGCGATGGTTGGCGGCTTCAGCTTTGTCCGCAGCAAATTCAACCGCGCGACACAGGCGCGTCGCCAGGTGGGCTCGCTATTCAAGCCGTTCGTGTACACCGCGGCGATTGATCGCGGCTTTACGCCGATCTCCACATTCATCGACGAGCCTGTCTCGTACGAAGCGGGCCCGAATCAGCCGCCGTATCAGCCGCTCAATTACGACCGCAAGTATGAAGGGCCGGTCACGCTGCGCCGCGCGCTCGAACAGTCACGAAACATTCCCGCCGTGAAGGCGATGGCGGAGCTCGGGCCGAAGGAAGTCGTCAGCTACGCCAAGCGATTCGGGTTGAAGGGCGATTATCAGCCGTACTTGTCCCTCGCGCTCGGTGCCGCTGAAGCGACGCTGGTCGAGATGACGAGTGCGTACGCGGCGTTTCCGAATCAGGGGGTGCGACTCGAACCCTACGCGGTGATGTCGATCGCGGATCGCGAGGGCAATGTCCTGCTGGAAAATCGCCCCGAACCGCACGAGGCGCTGCGCGCGGACACCGCGTTCGTCATGACCAATCTGCTGCGCGGTGTGGTGCAGCGAGGAACGGCACAAGCCGCCGCCGCGCTCGATTGGCCGCTCGCCGGAAAGACTGGGACGATGGATGAATACACCGATGCGTGGTTCATCGGGTTCGATCCAAACATCACAGTTGGTGTGTGGGTCGGCTATGACGAGAAGAAGCCGCTCGGGAACGGCGAGACCGGCGCAGCCGCGGCGCTGCCGATCTGGATGGATTTCGTGAAGGTTTATCTCGACAAGTACGGCGATCGAAAAAACCCGCCGCAGTTCGAGGCTCCGGGCAATATCGTGTTCGTGACGCTGGACTCCGGCGTCTCGGAAGCCTTCATCAACGGAACGCAGCCGGCGGTGTCGGCCACGTCGGCACCACCCCCGGCGCCTTTACCAACACCGGTACCGGCATCGGCACCGGTGTCATCGCCGCCAACGATCGAATAGGGCCTGACTCACGCGTGAGGCGCGTGCGCGTGGTGATGCTTCCGCCACAGCGCAACGCACTCATACGCCGCAATCGCGAGCACTAATGCGGCGCCGACACCAATCAACACCTGAATCGGATAGAAGAACGCGGCCATGATGAGGGGGACGAGGAGGAGCCCATCCATCAGCAGCAACGACATGCCGCCGTCGTAGCTGACCATTTCGCTCCAGTACCGGCGCAGAAGAGTGAACACGTGGACCTCCTTCAAGCGACGCGGGGTTTCTGGCCCTATCCTACTCCTCTTCAGGCTCATCCGCCGTCGTCAACGTGCCATTCGCCTTTTTCATCAGGTACGTCTTGATCAACCCGTCCACGTCGCCGTCCAGGACGCGAGTCGGGTCGCCAACCTGGACCTTGGTGCGGTGGTCCTTGACCATCTGGTAGGGCTGCAGCACGTAGCTGCGAATCTGACTGCCGAACGCGATATCGCGCTTCTCTCCGCCGAGCTGCTCCAACCTCGCCGCCTGCTCCTTCATTTTCAAATCGAAGAGCCGCGACCTCAAGACCTTCATCGCCTGCGAGCGATTCTTGTGTTGGGATCGCTCGTTCTGGCACGACACGACGATGCCAGTCGGCAGATGCGTGATGCGAACCGCGGAATCGGTGACGTTGACGTGCTGCCCACCGGCGCCGCTCGACCGGTAAGTATCGATGCGCAGGTCTTTCTCGTCGATCTCAACGTCCACATCCTCTGGTAACTCAGGCCACACGAATACGGACGCGAAGGACGTGTGCCGCCGCTTGTCCTGATCGAACGGTGAAATGCGGACGAGACGATGGACGCCGGCCTCGGCCGACATCAGCCCGTAGGCGTAGTCGCCATTGAATGCGATGGTCACACTCTTGATGCCGGCCTGATCACCGGGCTGGAAGTCGAACACCTCACGCTTGAAACCACGCCGTTCAGACCACTTCGTGTACATGCGAAGCAGCATCTCGGCCCAGTCCTGCGATTCGGTCCCGCCGGCGCCCGGGTGGATGGTGACGATCGCGTTCGAGCGATCGTAGACCCCGCCGAGCATCTTCTTGACCTCGGCGGCTTCCACTTCCTGCTGCAGCTCGTCGAGCCCTCGCTGCAAGTCGGCGGCGATGTCTTCACCGCCCTCGGCCCACTCGACGAGCACGGCGAGATCGTCCATGCGGCGGCGCAGCGAATCACGCAGCGCGATGTCGTCTTCGACTCGGCGGCGTCGCTGCATCACCTTTTGCGCCTCGGCTTGATTGTTCCAGAACGTCGGGCTGGCGGTGATCTGCTCGATCTCGGCTAGATGATCGTCGAGTCTGGCACCCTCAAAGATGCCTCCGTAGTTCCGTGGCTCGCCGGTTCAAATCCTCATGCCGTCGTAACAGGTCGTCGAGATCCACGGTATCCCCTCGAAAAAGTCGCCGCCAGCACAGTCAGTGCAATCGCCACGTAGGCGATCATGTCGCCGATCAGCGAATAAATGGTGCGGCCGGTCAAGAAGCGCGCCTCGCCCACGAGGCCAACCTGTTCAAAGATACCCGACCTGGTGATGACGCGCCCGTACGGGTCCACAATTCCGCTGATGCCGGTGTTCGCCGCACGCGCAAGATACCGGCCCTGCTCGATCGCTCGCATCGAGGCCATTTCCCAGTGCTGATATGGCGCCGAGGACCGCCCATACCAGCCATCGTTGGTGACGGTCGTCAGGAGTTCGCTTCCCTGTTCGACGGCAGCGCGCGCCAGCGATGGAAACACGATCTCATAGCAGATTGCGGTGCTGGCCCGGTGCGATCCGACCTGAAGCATGACGGGGCCGTCGCCTGCTGAAAACGGCACGAACCGCTGGACGAGCGGCGCGGCGAAGGCAATCCATTGCTGGAACGGAAAGAACTCGCCGAAGGGGACGAGCTTGACCTTGTGATACACGGCGATGGTCTTTCCGCCAGGGTCGAGCTGATAGGCGGCGTTATAGAGTTCGGACGTCTCGACGGGCTGGCGCCGAATCACCTGGTCACTACCAAAGAGAATCGGGACGCGAACCTCGCGTGCGAGCTGGCGCATCATCTCGTCACCCTGAGGATCGGCAAGGGGATCCTCGAAGGTGAAGGGCGTGGACGACTCTGGCCAGATGATGTACGCGGCGCCACGGCGAACGGCGTCACGGGTCATCCCAATGTAGGTCGTGAAGATCCGCCGTGCGTGCGCAGGATTCCACTTGTCCTCCTGCGCGACGTTGCCTTGGATGAGGCCGACGCGTATCGGTGTCCCTTCTCGCGTAAGTGAGCCGTCCGCGATGCGCAAGGCGCCCCACCCGCCAACAACGACCAGCACAACGACTGCACTCGCCACAGCGGCCACTCGCTGTGTCCCGGATGTGACGAGTGAGTACGCCAGCGTGGTGTTGATGTACGCGACCAGCGCCGACAGGCCATAGACGCCGAGCACGCTGGCCATCTGCGCGACTGGCAGCACCGTCACCTGGCTATTCCCTAACGGCACCCACGGAAAGCCGGTCAGAAAGTATCCGCGGACATACTCAGTGGCGACCCACGCCATCGGCGCGATGAATAGTCCAGCGGCGCCAACGCGCGCAATGAGCCGGCTCGTCACCAGGCTGGCTACCGCCGGATACAGAGCGAGATACGCCGACAGCAGAGTCATCCCGACCATTGCGACGATCGGGTTCACATCACCGAAGGCGATGATCACCGTGCCGGTCCAGTAGATTGTCCCGGCAAAGTAGACGGTACCGGTCAGCAATCCCAGGGTGAATGCGCGCAGCGGAGGTTGCCCGCGCAATGGCTCGGGACGTCCACGCCAGCCGGTGAGCGACACCAGTAGCGGAACGAGCGCGATCCAGGCAAATGCCGGATGTCCGAACTTAGGGAACGCAAGCGCGAGCAGAACGCCCGCGATCAGCGCTAGCGGGTAATCCAGGGCTTGAACTGTTCTTCTTTTTCGAGCCGGCGAGCGACAGCGTCAGCTTCGCGGCGGTCGTTATATTTGCCGACCCTCACCCGATAGACGCGTGCGGCGCCTGCACTCGGCGAGGAGACAAACGATGGAAATCCTTTCGAGGACAGGCGTTTCGCGATGGTGTCAGCTTCGCTGCGTTCCTTCACCGCGGCCACCTGCACCACGTACCCCTCGCCGGCAGGCTCGTTGATGGCCGCCTGCTTTGAAGGTACCGCGGCAGGCTTAGCCGTCTTGACCGCCTGCGCCTTTGCGGGGGGTGTCTTCACGATCGGCGCGGGCGGGGGAAGTTCCGCCGTCGACTTCGCCGGTGCTGGTGCTGGTGCTGTTGCCTTGACCTCTTGAACCAACGTCACCGTTTCCTTCAACGGCTCCGGCGGCGGCGTGGTCGGGCTCACACGACCCGAGGAACTCGTTGGATCCTGCGTCGGGTCCGGTGCGGCCGACGACGACGGGCCATCGGTTACTGACGGGGCCGGCGCAGCGGCAGCGGTCGGGTCGAGTGGAGATTCAATCGCGGCGTCGGCCAACTCGGTCGCTCGAGGCGCACGCACCCCGCGACCGACCATGACACCGCACAGGAAGATCACAACGGCAACGACTGTCACCGTCATGAACATGAAGACGAGCTGTTTTCCGTTCAGTTGTATCTCGTGAACGCCCTCGTCTGACATCAATCTGCGAGGCATTCTACCACGTCATGGATCAAATTCGAGCAGAAACTACTCGCGCTATGTGCCCTTCATCGCGCGGTTGATCCCTCACCACCCACACGCGCGACGATCGCCGTGACTTATTCCGGCGGAACGCGCGTGAGCAGCCGTCGTGCGTCGGGATTGGTCGGCTCGCGGCCCAGGACGACCTGGAGTTCGGTTCGTGCCCCGGCCATGTTCTGCGTTTGGATGTAGGCCTCGGCGAGAGCCAGTCGCGCTGCCACCGAATCACGGCTCCAGATCGAAATCGTGAACTCGTCTATCGCTTCCTGATGACGGCCGCCACGCAGATACACGCGGCCCAGCAACAGGTGCGCCTCTGCGTCGTAGGGCGAGAGATACACGGCGCGTCGAAACGATGCGATAGCCTCATCATCTCGTTCGACGAGATACGCGCGGCGGCCCGCATCCATGTGAAAAGCGGCCAGCTCCTGCTGACTGCGCCGTCCTGCGGCAACGATCTCGGATTCCACACGTCGAAACGCCCGAACAGACAACTCGGTCCGCAGCCGCTCGAGACCTTTCGGAACGGTGCCGGCCGGCGGTTGCGTCTTCTCCCACTCGCCGTACTCCGACGACAGACGTCGCGCCAGCTCACGTTCGCGAGCGCCTTCCCCGGCGCTGCCGGACATCTGCAGCGCCGCACCGAGCACGTAGTGCGCGGCGTCATCCGTCGGACGGCGACGGACCGCCTCTCTCAAAGACTGGATGGCGTTCGGCAAATCACGATTGAGCCAATGTGCGTACCCGAGGTTGAAGAGCAAATCGGAATCGGCACCTTCAAACGCGACTGCATCCGTGAAGAACGCCACGGCACGTCGCCCCGTGGCGCCCGGAGGTCGGCGCAGTTGCACGATACCGAGGTTGTTCAACACCGAGCCGTCGACGGCAGCGCGATTCAACTCTGTCAGCGCGTCGAACGCTTCCTGATAGCGAGCGAGCTGCACCAGTGACACTGACGCGAGAAACGCCGCTTGACGCGCCAGCGCGTCTGTCGTCGGCACCTGACGAATCGTCGTCAACGCGTTCTGATGCTCGCCGAGCTCGTTGTAGACCTCCCACATTGCGATGCGTGCGCGCACGAGCGTCGGCGACAATCGCAGCGTCTCGCGCAAGAACGACAGCTTCATCGCCGGCGCTTCGGCCAGCACGCCCTTGATGTACTGCTCGAATGCCGCGATGGGCGGATGGCTCATCGGTCTCGTCTCTGTTCCGCGCGGCAGGCCGTCGGCGATGCGTCGTGCCACGCGCTCGTAGAGGTCGAACATGTTCGCGAGCGGCCCCGTCTCGACGACCTCCGGCGACAGCTGTCCGTTATCGAGCAGGATCGAGCGGGCGCGAATCGTGAGCGTGTCGCCGGCGATCGCAGATGATCCAACGATCACGCGCATTGCGCCGACGATTTGGCCTACTCGGATGACGGTGGCGTGGCTGAGCCGCGCGGTGGCGGGCACGCGGAGCGAATCGAAGGCGCGCAGACGATCCTCCCTCGACATCGCTGCGATTCCGAGCGACACGAGGTCGTCGGTGAGAATCACCGCCGATGCTTCGCGGAGCCAGTAGCCGCGCGCGTCTCGTCCCTCGCTGTTGAACGGCACCACGATGACCGTCGGCCGTGCCGTCGAGACCAGCGCCTGAGCGGCTGCATAGACGACACTCGCGCTTGCAACGAGGGCCGTCACGAGCACCGCCGCCAGCCCCGAGCCTCGCCGAGGGGCATGAAGTCGGCACGACGTGGCGAGCGCCGTCATGACAGTGGGCCTGCGGCCTGATTGGGACGGACGACCAGCGACATCGAGCACTGCCCCGCACCAGTGGCACGGCAGCGATCCGTGATGACGTCGGCGTCGAGCTCGAAGAGATGCATCAACCGTCTCAGCGCCGACGCGTAGAACTCGCAGAGCGGGTGATCGACGGGGTCTCGGACCTCACAAAACAGCGAGCTGCGCAGATCCACCGCCCCCCGCCACTGCTGCCACTGCACCTTGACGTCGGTGGCCCCGTAGGTGCTGCGCGCCATGAAGCTCGCAACGTTGATCACCAGGCGCTTGCGGAGGGCCGGCGGCATGGCGTTGATGAACCGTTTTCTCAGTGGGGAGATGCCGGCGAATGACCATTCCGCGGTGTACTCACCGGCGCGCGCGGTAATGAGGTGATAGGGTTCACCTTCCAGCCGGAGAAAACTCAGGACGGCGGCGAGTGGGGCAAGACCGATCCGGCCCTCGCGCAGCCCGCCGGGGTTCAACCAGGCTTCGTAGAACTCGAGGCGCGTTGGCAGCAGATCCGAGATAGCCTGATGCAGGCTGGCGACGAGCAGGCGTCCGACAACGGCGTCATTCATACGGTAAGATTCGTAATTTGGCGCAGCTCAGAAGAACCTGGCGGCCGGACCGCGGGCCGCTGAAGCGTACCACATCGCGACGATCACGACGACCACGACTCACGCCACTCGCTGATGATCCTGCCCCTTCACGATCGAATTCGCGTGCACCTCGCGCGTCTGCTGACGACGCGTTATTCACTCGATCCCTCGGCACAGCCGCCGCTCGCCCTCGAGTACCCGCCTAACCGAGACCTCGGCGACCTTGGCACGCCTGTGGCGTTCGAACTGGCGCGCCGGCTTCGCAAGGCACCACGGGCGATTGCGCAGGAAATCGCCGACGATTTCGGCACGCTCGAAGGCATCGCGCGAGTCGCCGCGGCACCAAACGGCTATCTGAACGTCTTCCTCGAGCGCTCGGCATTCCTGCGCGAACGGCTGACCTCGGCCGGACCCGCGCGCGCACACGACGCGGGCAAGGCCATCGTCGAGCACACGGCGATCAATCCCAACAAGGCCGCCCATATCGGTCATCTGCGGAACGCGGCACTTGGCGACACGCTGGTCCGCGTCCTGCGCTTCCGCGGCGTTCCGGTGGAAGTACAGAACTACATCGACGATACCGGCGTGCAAGTGGCTGACGTGGTGGTCGGATTTCGCCACATTGCCGGTAAAACGCTCGAAGAGATCCGTCAGATCGCCGATACCACGCGTTTCGACTATTACTGCTGGGATCTGTATGCTCGCGTCACCGAGTGGTACGACCAGGACAAGGAGCGGCTGAACATTCGGGCTAAGACCCTGCACGATATCGAGCACGGCGGAAATGAGAATGCCGAGATTGCCGGCTTCATCGCCGACCGCATCGTCCGCAGTCACCTGCGCACCATGGCGCGGATGAACGTCGACTACGACCTGCTCACATGGGAGGGCGACATCCTGCATCTGAAGTTCTGGGCGCAGGCGTTCGAGGTGTTGAAGGCGAAGCACGCCGTACACCTTCGAACCGAAGGCAAGTTGGCCGGGTGCTGGGTGATGCCGATCCAGGAGGCCCTCGAGTCAACTCCCAAGACCCCAACTCCCAACTCCCAACCACTCCCAACGCCCAATTCCCAAGCCGACGAAGATGTGGAGGAGCGCGAGAAAGTCATCGTTCGATCAAATGGCGTGGTGACCTACGTCGGCAAGGACATCGCCTACCAGTTCTGGAAACTCGGTCTGCTGGGCCGCGACTTCAAGTACCGGGAGTTCGCGCAACGGCCGCAGGGCCCGCTGTGGGCGACATCGAGCACCGATGGCGCCGCCGACCATCCACCCTATGGCGGGGCGTCGTACGTGTACAACGTCATCGACGTCAGGCAATCGTATCTGCAGAAGCTCTTGAAACAGGCGCTCATCGCCGTCGGGCATCCGGAGGGAGCACAGCGGTCGCATCACTTCTCGTACGAGATGGTGGCGCTGTCACACGCCACGGCGCGAGAGTTGGGATTCGCGCCGGCGGCGGACTCGGAGGACGCGAAGCGGCCATTCGTCGAGGTCTCCGGACGCAAGGGCCTGGGTGTCAAAGCGGACGATTTGCTCGATACCGTCATCAAGAAAGCCGGCGAGGAAGTCGCGAAGCGCAACCCGGATCTGAGCGAGACCGAGGTTGCCCGAACCGCGCACATCATTGGCATCGCCGCCGTCCGCTACTTCCTGGTCAAGTTCTCGCGCGGCAAGGTCATCGCCTTCGATCTCGAGGAGGCCCTGAGCTTCCAGGGCGAAAGCGGGCCGTACATCCAATACGCGATCGTTCGCATCAACAACATCTTCCGCAAATTGCAGGAACGCGACGGACTCGATGAAGCGGCACTCGTCGCGCCGCTGGCGGCGACGCCCGCCGGCGAGTTGACCGGCGACAACGGACACGAGCTGTGGTCGCTGGTGCTCGAGGCAGCGCGCCTGGACGAAGTCGTCGAGCAGGTCGTGGCGTCACTCGAATTTTCCGTCCTGGCCAAGTACGCTTTCGGACTTGCGCAGGCGTTCAACGCGTTCTACAACCTTCATCCAAGCCGATCGTCGATCCTGAACGAGGAGCGTGAGGACGCGCGCCGGTGGCGCGCGGCGGCAGTCGTCTATCTCCGAAATCAGTTGACGCGGGCGTTGGACCTGATGGGAATCGCCGTTCCTGCGAGGATGTAACCGTGCCAGTGATCGCTATCGCGCCGTGCAGCCAGCCACACGATTACGAGGCCGCCATCGAGCGTGCCGGCGGCGAGATCATGCGTCTCGATCGCGCGATGCACCGGCCCGCGGACGTGATCGCCTCCGCGGATGGGCTGCTACTGCCCGGTGGTGGAGACGTCCTGCCGTCGTTGTACGGCGAGGCCGCGCATCCGGCGTTCTCGGCCGCCGAAGCAGGACGCGATGACTATGAGCTCGAACTGGCGCGCCGCGCCGTGGAGGCCAATCTTCCGGTCCTGGCGATCTGTCGCGGTACCCAAGTACTCAACGTCGCCTGCGGGGGATCGCTCGTGCAGCACATCCCCGATCAAGTCGGCACGCTAGTGAATCACGTCCTGCGCGAGCCGCCGCACGCGATCGCACACGATGTGTGGGTGGCGAGCGGTAGCCTGCTGGAGTCGCTCATGGGCGAACGGCTCGAAGGGGACACCTGCCCAGTCAACAGCCGTCATCACCAGGCGCCGGCCGCGCTCGGCAAGGGACTTGTGGCCAGCGCGACCGCTCCCGATGGGGTGATCGAAGCGATCGAGGATCCCTCGAAGCGTTTCTGCCTCGGTGTGCAGTGGCACCCGGAGAACTTCTATCGAACCGGCGAGTTCCGCGCGCTCTTTGAAGGACTCGTCAACGCTGCCAGCCGGACGACACCGTGACTCCGGCCGATCGTCTGCGGGAACTACTGCGCCGTCCGGGCATCCTGGTGATGCCGGGTTGCCACGATGCGATGTCGGCGCGCCTCATCGAAGAGGCGGGATTCGACATCGGCTTCATGAGCGGATTCGCGGTGTCAGCCTCGCGACTCGGCATGCCCGATACCGGCTTGATCTCCTACGGCGAGATGGTCGAGCAGGGCCGCAACATCTGCACAGCGGTTTCGATCCCGATGATCGGCGACGGCGACACCGGCTTCGGCAGCGCGCAGAACATCACACGCACCGTCGAGGGTTACGCGAGCGCGGGGTTCGCCTGCATCATGCTCGAAGATCAAGTGGCGCCGAAGCGCTGCGGCCACACCGAAGGCAAGTCCGTCGTCGGTCGCGGCGAGGCGTTGATGCGGATCCGGGCGGCAGTGGATGCGCGCAACGCCGGCATGGACATTCTGATCATGGCGCGCACCGACGCCCGCGCCTGCGTCAGCCTGGACGAAGCCATCGCCCGCTGTCAGGCCTTCCGTGAGATTGGCGCGGACATCACGTTCCTCGAGGCGCCCGTCTCCGAAGACGAGATGCGCCGCTACTGCACCGACGTACCGGGCCCGAAGATGGCGAACCTGATCGAAGGCGGCAAAACGCCGCTGCTCTCCCCTGCTCAACTCCAGACCATCGGCTACACCATCGCGGTCTATCCACTGACCATGCTGAATGTGTCGATTCGGGCGATGCGCGAGGCGCTCGGCCAGCTCAAGTCGGGCCAGCGTGCATCAGCGGCGATGGACTTCGAGGCGTTGAAGTCGGCGGTAGGGTTCCCGGCGTACTACGCGGAAGAAGCGAAGTACCGCGTATAGGGCACGAGGCATGCCTCGCCCCTGCGAAGGACGTTCTTGATTTGTTCTAATATACTAGTACAATAGAGTTGCGATGGCCGATTGGGATTGGGCTCGCAGCGTCAACGCCAAAGACCCGACGCCGCTGCATGCGCAGCTCGAACGGAGCATTCGCGTCGCCATCGGTTCGCGGCGTCTCAAGCCCGGTGACCAGCTGCCCACGGTTCGCGAGCTCGCCGTCGCCCTTCGCATCAACGCCAACACCGTCGCGCGCGTTTATACGCATCTGGAGCGATCGGGCGCGCTCGAGACCCGCCGCGGTGTCGGCACGTTCGTCGTGGACGCCCCAGACTCGACCCACAATCAGGCCGCGCGCGACGCTGAGCTCCGCGCCATAGCGACACGCGCGCTGGCCGACGCCTCCGCCCACGGGTTCACCGCAGCCGATCTCCGCCGTGAACTCCAGGCGATTACCAAAGGAGCATCGTCGTGATCCTCAACGTCGTGTCAGTTCTGGTATTCATCCTGATCGCCGGAACCGGCGCCGTGCTGACGATCGCCACCGGATCCCCCGCGTGGGTGGCCAGTGCGGCGGTCATCGGCGTGCTCGCGGCTCTCTCTCCTCGCGTCGCGCAGCAGTGGGAGCGCGCCGTCGTCCTCCGGCTGGGTCGCTTCATCGGTCTGCAGGGTCCCGGGCTCTTCTGGATCGTGCCGTTCGTCGACGTGGTTGCCAGGTCCATCGACCAGCGAATGATTACGACCGCGTTTGCCGCCGAGCAGACGCTGACGTCGGACACCGTGCCGGTGAATGTCGACGCCGTGCTCTTCTGGGTCGTTCACGATCCTGAGAAAGCCGCGCTCGAAGTGCAGAACTACCCCGCTGCCGTGAGCTGGGCGGCGCAGACGGGACTTCGCGACATCATCGGCCGGACGTCGCTTGCCGATCTGCTTGGCGGGCGAGAGAAGATCGAACACGAGCTGCAACTGCTCATCGATCAGCGATCGACGCCCTGGGGAATCACGGTTCAGGCCGTCGAGATGCGCGACATCGTCATCCCCAGCTCGCTGCAGGACGCAATGTCTCGCGAAGCGCAGGCCTCTCGGGAGAAGCAGGCGCGAATCATCCTCGGCGAAGCCGAGGTCGAGATCGCAAAATCGTTCGAGACGGCCGCGAAGGCGTACCAGGACAACCCGACCGCCCTCCATCTGCGCGCGATGAACATGCTCTACGAGGGCCTGAAGGAGAAGGGCGCCCTCATGCTTATCCCGAGTTCGGCGGTCGAGTCGATGGGCCTGGGCGGCATGATGGGCGCAGCCGCATTGCAGCAGGTGCAACTGACGAGCAAGGGCGAGGCGAAATGAGGCAACAACCCACGTTCGACGTGGTCTCGATCAATCACGTTGCGCGAAGCGACAGAAAGACAGGCGCCGGTCTCCGTCAGGTGCCCGATGCGTGCGCAGCAGCGTTGAAAGCATTGATGGAGCGGCGCCTCTTCCTCAGCGCAGCGGACCACCACCGTGTTCGTTCGGTGGACCGCCTGGACGCCTGATCGGAACCGGCGTGACCATCGCGATGTTCGCAAGCGTGCTGTCGGGAAACGCCGGGCGGACCGTAAGCGATCGGACGGGACTTGCCGGCAGCTTTGACACTGAACTTCGATCCGTCGTCGACGGCTCAATCGCCACCGGGCGCGCCACCCGGACCGCAGCCGATTGACGACAGCAAGCCGTCGATCTTCACTGCGCTGCAGGAACAACTCGGACTGAACCTCGAACCGACGCGCGGCCCCGTCGACGTGCTCGTCGTCGATCAGGCCGAGCGTCCGAAGGAGAATTAAGGCGCGGCCGTCTATTTCTCCGGTCTCTCGTCTGGTGCTCCCGTGCCCGACGATCCCACGAACAGCTTCTTGCCGTCCGGGAACGTGATGTCGCGCCCGTTGGCGCGGTTCGCACCATCTTTCGCCTGGAATCCTTCGACGAGAATCTCGGTGCCCTCGGGCAGTGACTTCTTCGTCCAGCCGCGGCGCAGCAGCGCGTTCGGAGCACCACCTTCGACCATCCAACGCTCAACCTTGCCGGTCTGTGGATCCTTCACGTCCATGTGGATCCAGGAGTGCGGGTTGATCCATTCCATCTTCACAACGGTGCCCCGCAGCTTTACGGGACGCTTGGCGTCGAACTCTGCGGCGAAGGAGTGATGTGCCAACGCCGGCGTGACGGCGATCGCAACCATGAGAGCAACTCCAGCGGCGACACTGACGACCTTGGTGACCATCGATTCTTCTCCTGGCACATCGGTCGAACACGAGGACCGATATTTAGTTTACGACCTCGACCACGCCGGTATTTCTTAAGATTCGATTAACTCAGCGAGTGAGGACGGTCACCGTCTCGACGTGCGCCGTGTTGGGGAATAGATCGAGTGCCGTGAGAGGGCCGAGTGAGTATCCGCTGTCGAGCAAAGTGCGAGTATCTCGAGCGAGTGTCGCGACGTCGCAGGAGACGTAGACGAGTCGGGTGGGCGTGAGCGTGAGAATTCCCGCAATGGCTTCGCGCGACAGACCGGTTCGCGGTGGATCCACGATCACAGTCTCTGCAACCGATCGACGACGTGCGAGAAATTCCTCGACGCTGGTGCGCTCGACGTGTGTGCGATCGCGAAATGGGTCGGCGTTCATCTGCAGGTCTGCGCCGCTCACGGCATCGCCCTCGACAAGCGTCACACGATCTGCACCGGCGGCAGCGAGCGACAACCCGAATAATCCCCCGCCCGCGTACAGATCGATGACTGGTCCCGGTGGCACGAGCGCAAGCACGTGCCTCACAAGAGATCCGATCAGAAACCGATTGCCCTGAAAGAACGCGCGAACATGTCGCCTGAGCCGCAGCGCGGGTACATCGTCACGAACCTGAATCACGTCGGTGACGTGGGGTGTGCCGGCCAGAGTCTGAACAAGCGGCGAGTCTGCCGTCTGCGCGGTCACACCGACGAGCCCGGTGGCCAGTGCGGAATAGTCCGCAGCGCGGACGCCTCCGCGGAGGTCCAGATGACATGCACGCTCGTCGCCCGCGATGTTCTCCGTCATCTCAACACCGGCCACTCCGTCAGGGCCGGCAGCCCGGATTATTTCCCCTGCAGTCGACAGCCATTCGCCCGCCGTGTCAAGCAGCTGCCCGGTCTGGACCGCGTCGCAGAGATCGTGGGTTTCTTCACGATAAAAGCCCAACCTCCCGTTCACGACGTGCAGCCGCGCACGCATCCGATAGCCTCGCTCGGGCGACCCGATCACCTCGGGATCGCGTTCGAGCGGGACCCGTCCGATCCGAACGAAGGCGTCGCGGATGATTTCGCCCTTGAGCCGACATTGCCGCTCGTAGCCGATGTGGGCGAGGACGTTGCCACCGCATCGCGGATCGGCAGCAGTGGTCCGCCGATCCGGCGACGGGGACAGCACATCGATCGTTGACGCAAAGGCGAGGCTCTTCGTGGTGCGATCGATTCTCGCCGTGACGCGTTCACCGGGGATAGCTCCCCATACGAGCACGACCTGACCGTGATGCCGCGCCAGCATGCGTCCGCCGGCGGCGGGCTTTTCGACATCAAGGGTGAGAATCGACCCGGTCTGAATCATTCGAAGGCAATCGTCGGAAGCTTGCGACGCTCGCGGAGGAGCCGATCGAATGCCGCACGCCGAGACTGCTCATACGTGTCGGGCGTCATACGTCCGCGAAACGGCGCCAGGTCCGCGTCGGCCTCGGTGGTGAGCTCTTGTATCGTGGGCGCATCGCATTGGGAATGCGCAGCGTCGAGCAGGCGTCTGTCGAGGACGCGCAACCGTTCGAGCAGCGTCTGCCTGGCCTCGCCGCGGATGACCTTCGCGCCCGCTCGGGCGACGTCGATTTCGTGGATGATCTCATCGAGCGTCGTATCGAGCGAGCGATCCTGCCCCGCTCGCAGCGCCGTCAGCCGCGCGACCACCCGCTCGAGGTGTGCCGGCAATGATTCATGCCGGCGGTCTTCCTGGAGGGGTGACGCATGCGTCGCCCCGACGCTGTCAGCGGCGGTGATGCCCAATGCGCGACGCCACTCGTCGAAGACGTCCATCACATCCGCTTCGCAAAACTCAACGCGGACCGGCCGGCGTCGTGGACCTTTGGCGTAGTAGCGATCGAAGTAGCGATCGATGCCCCGCATCGCCACATTCAAGGGGACGCCTTTGATCGCCCAGCCGCACACCTGCTCGAACGCTGGTCCCACGATCCGAATCAGATGACCGTCGTTCTTCCGGCAGAGATGCGTTTCCACCTGCCGGCAGTAGTCTTCTACGGCAGCCACCGCACTTCTCCAGAGATCACACGGTCGCGCGCGACGCCGTCACGCACCAGCAACGCGCCGCTCTCGTCGATGTCCTCGGCGACGCCGTGACGCGTGACCCCTGCGACGTCCCATTCCACCCGGCGTCCCAACGTCGAGACCGCCCGCTCGCGCCACCGCGCGATCACGGCCGCGCTCGCTCGCACATGCAGGTCGCGATAGCGCAAGTGCAGCGCGGCCAGGCACTCGACGAGCAGCAGCCCGCGATCGATCGGTCGTCCCAGCTCGGACTCGATCGATGTCGCCCGCGCCGCGACGTCTGGCGGGTACGCGGCCGGCATCAGGTTGATGCCGCAGCCGAGCACGACGTGCTGCACGCCCGACTTCGACGTGCCAGCTTCAGCGAGAATCCCGGCCAACTTTCGTCCGCCGAGATAGACGTCGTTCGGCCATTTGAGCTGGGGGTGCAGACCCGTGGCAGCCTGGATCCCCTCGGCGAGCGCCACGCCGGCGGCAATGGTCAACAGACTCACCGCATGCGGCGCGGGCCGCATGAGGATGGACATGTAGAGACCGGCGCCGGGAGGTGAAGCCCAGGTACGCCCGTGACGTCCGCGCCCAGCCGATTGCGCGTCCGCGATGACCACCGTACCCTCCGGCTCGCCGCGACCGGCAAGTGTCGCGGCGATGTCGTTCGTCGAGCTCACTTCCGCGTACCAGAGCACGTGCGGCGAGAAGATCCCGGCACGATCGCCCGCCACTGCGAGCGCGGTCGCAAAGTCGTCAGGCAGCATGGGGTCAGATCCCCATCTCGAGACTGAGGTCGGCAGCCGGGGCTGAATGCGTCAGCGCCCCGATCGAAACAAAATCGGCGCCGGTCGCGGCCAGCTCCGGCATGCGGCCCAGCGTGACGCCACCCGAAATCTCGGTCTTCGCGCGACCGCGGCACTGCCGCACTGCGTCGACGATGTCCGGCGTCGAGAGATTGTCGAGCAGGATGATGTCGGCACCAGCTTCGAGTGCGTCAGCGACCTCGCCACGACTCTGCGCCTCGACTTCGATGAGCAGACCGGGACGTGACGCACGCATGCGCGCGACCGCGGCATACACACCCCCGGCCAGACGCACGTGATTGTCTTTGATCAACACGCCATCGGAGAGCCCGAATCGGTGGTTCACGCCACCGCCGGCCCGAACGGCGTACTTCTCGAGCGTGCGCATCAACGGTGTGGTCTTGCGCGTGTCGAGGATGGTGATTCGACCAGCGGCCGCATCGACGAACTGACGCGTCAGCGTGGCAATGCCGGTCATGCGCTGCATGAAGTTGAGCGCGGTCCGTTCGGCGGTCAGCAGCGCTGAGGCACCTCCGCGGATTTCGGCCACCTCGGTACCCGGCGCACACAGTGCGCCGTCAGCGTGATGGATACGAATAGCGACGGCAGCATCCAGCTGGCGAAACGCTTCGGCCGCAACATCGAGCCCGGCGATGACGCATCGCGATTTTGCCAGCAACACGGCGCGCGTCTGATGTGTCTCATCAATGGTGGCGTTCGTCGTGACGTCACCGGACCCGATATCCTCGGCGAGCGCGCGACGTACGAGATCGCGATATGAATCCGGCGCGAGCGGTTCGAGAGGAGAGGCTATCACGCCCGTGGTTCTGTTGGGCTCGGCGCCTCATCGTGGAAGGTCAGCTCCATCCCCGGCACGTCGCCAAAGGCGAGATTCCGGACGTGCGCCGCGGCGAGGAAGTCTTTTGCCGCCGGCGTGATGCGCTCGAAGTGTTTCGGAAAGAGGACGCTGACCGGCGCCTTGATCGACTTCTTCTGCAGCGCCTTCTCGCGGCGTACGACGCCAAGCGCCTCACGTGTCGTCGTAAACACCGGCACCGCATCCATGTCTTCACCGCCGATGGAGGCCACCACTTCTTCCGGGTTCGGCCAACTGGCACGATGCACGGACCCCGGCTGCCACCATGACCACACCTCCTCCGTCACAAACGGCAAAAACGGCGCGAACAGGCGCAGCAGCGTCGAGAGCGCCACGAGCATGGCGCTGTTCGCCGACGCGGCACCTTCGGGAGTGAAGTCGCCGTAGCGCCGCGACTTCACCAGCTCCAGATAGTCGTCACAGAAATCCCAGAAGAACCGCTCCGTCTTTTCGAGTACCCACGCATAGTCGTAGTTCTCGAGCTGAACGGTCGCTTCTCGCACCAGCTGCGCGAGACTGGTCAGCATGCCGCGATCGAGCGGTTCGGTAATCGGTCCGCGCGGCTCGGCCTGCATCAACGCAAACTTCGCCGCATTGAGCAGCTTGATCGCCAGCCGCCGTCCCACCTTCATCTGCTGCGAGTCGAAGGCGGTGTCGGTGCCGGGCCGGCCGTTCGCCGACCAATACCGCACGCCGTCGGAGCCGTGCTCGTCGAGGAGCGCCATCGGCGTGACGACGTTACCCTTCGATTTCGACATCTTCTTGCGATCGGGATCGAGCACCCAGCCCGACAACGCTGCGTGTCGCCACGGCAGCGAATCGTGCTCGAGATGGGCGCGCAGAATCGTGTCGAACAACCACGTGCGAATAATGTCGTGGGCCTGCGGACGCAGGTCCATCGGGAACACCTTGGCGAACAGATCGGGATCGTCGAGCCAGCCCGAGACGATCTGCGGCGTCAGCGATGACGTCGCCCACGTGTCCATGATGTCCGGATCGCCGATGAATCCGCCGGGCTGATTGCGCTGGTCGGCCGTATAGCCATCCGGCACGTCGGTAGACGGATCGACGGGCAGGCGTGATTCATCCGGCACCAGGCGCCGTTGGTAGTCCACGGTGCCATCGGATCGCACCGGATACCACACAGGGAAAGGCACGCCGAAGAAACGCTGACGGCTGATGCACCAATCGCCGGCGAGACCGTTGACCCAGTTCTCGTAACGGACGCGCATGTAGTCCGGATGCCACTGCAGCTCGCGCCCCCGTGCCAGCAGCGCCTCACGGAACTCCATCGTCTTGATGAACCATTGCCGACTGGTGACGATTTCGAGCGGACGATCGCCCTTCTCGTAGAACTTCACTGGATGTGTGATCGGACGCGGCTCGCCGATCATGTCGCCCGACTCGCGGAGCAGCTCGACGATGCGCGTGCGTGCTTTCACCGCTGAGAGGTGTGCGAGCTGGTCGTATGCGGCCTGGGCTCGAGACTGATCGCGCGACTCCCACCCCTGCGAGCCGAAGGTCACGGGCCGGAACGCGCCGTTCGGCATGATCACCGCCCGCACCGGCAGCGACAGCTCGCGCCACCAGGTCACGTCGGTGAGATCGCCGAACGTGCAGATCATGGCGATGCCGCTGCCCTTCTCGGGATCAGCGAGCGTATGCGCCTTCACCGGCACGGGCACGTTGAAGAGCGGCGTCAGCACCTCGGTGCCAAACAGCGGCTTGTAGCGCTCGTCATCAGGGTGCGCGACGAGCGCGACACACGCCGGGATTAGCTCAGGGCGCGTGGTCTCGATTTCAACATAGCGACCTGCCCCGAGCGACGTCGGGGGGGCAGGATTGGCGAAGCGGATGCGATGGTACGCTCCTGGCTGCTCGCGATCCTCGAGCTCGGCCTGCGCGACGGCGGTACGGAAATCCACGTCCCACAGCGTCGGCGCCTCGAGCTGGTAGGCCACACCTTTGTTGAGCAGCCGGAGGAACGCGTTCTGCGACACCTTCCGCGATCGTCGGTCGATGGTCGCGTAGGTACGCCGCCACTCGACCGACAGGCCGAGCGTTCGCCATAGATGCTCGAAGGCCTTTTCGTCCTCCGCGGTCAGCCGCTCACAGAGCTCGAGGAAGTTCGGCCGCGAGACCGAGATCGGCTGCTTGCCAGGCTTGTCGGGTGGAACGAAGTTCGAGTCGTATGGCAGCGAGGGATCGCAGCGCACACCGTAGTAGTTCTGCACGCGGCGCTCGGTGGGCAGACCGTTGTCGTCCCATCCCATCGGATACAACACCGCCTTGCCGCGCATCCGCTGGAAGCGCGCGACGATGTCGGTGTGTGTGAACGAGAAGACGTGGCCGACGTGCAACGAACCGCTGACCGTGGGTGGAGGCGTATCGATTGAATAGATCTGATCGCGCGGACGATCACCAGGCTCGAAACGGTAGGTGCCGTCCGCTTCCCACTTCGCGGTCCACTTCGACTCGAGACCTTCTAATGCCGGCTTTTCTGGAAGCTGAATCTGCTGTCGGTCCATTGATGATTCGTGATCTTTGATTATCGATTAAATTGGCGATCTTCGATTGTCGATCGGTGATGAGCTTCAATCGCCAATCGCCAATCACCAATCAACGACTCATCACCAATCAAAGATCAACAATCACAAATGCTGTTCAACGCTTCGAGCTGGCTGCGGCTTTGATGCGCGCGATTTCCTCTCGAATCAGACGCTCGGCGACTTCGGCCACGACCTGTCTGACCAGATCACGAGCCGCATTCGGCGCCAGACGCTGGAGAACGCGGCGTGTCACTTCATCGACGAGCTCGTCGGTGATCGCGGCGGGCGCGGCTGGTGCATGCGCACGTGTCGCGGGTTTCGGTTCGCCTTGCTCCATCGCCAACAGTGCGTGGAAGGCATCGAGAATGACGTTGCCTCCATCGGCAGGCAGCGTCGCCGGCGCGCTCTCGGCATTGCGGGTATGGCCGCTGATCGCATCCATCATCGAAGGCGCGATGGGCGCCGCATACGACACTTCCGCAGCCGAGCCAGCGTCGCGCATCGGCGTCGACGCAAGCAACTTCTCGAGCGTCGGCACGTCAGAGGCTCTGAAGTCCTCCAACTCCGGCGGCATGGCACGACGGGTCTCGGTCGTGTTGTCGAGCCCGGCCAACGCCGCATCCAATCCCTGAAAGTAGTCGTCAAGCTTTGCTGGCGGAGACGGAGATTCGGCAGCGAAGGCCGGCATCGCCTTCTGTTTCCCTCTCTCGACGAGCTCGCGTACGCGGGCGACGACCTGTTGCGGCTCGAACGGCTTGACCAGCACCCCGTCGCACTTCACCTGCTGCGCCCGGATGTCGTCCACGGGCTCGAACGCGCCGGCCAGCAGCAGGACCGGGATATGCGACAGGTCCGGCCGTCCTTTGACGAATGCGGCCACGTCATAGCCGCTGCACTTCGGCATTCCGATGTCGGCCAGCACGATGTCAGGACGTTCGATCGGAATGCGCGCGATGGCCTGTTCCCCATCACCAACCGTAACCACCTGCACATTCTCCCCGGAGAACGTCAGCTCGACGACGCGCTGAATGGTCACGCTGTCATCGGCGAGCAGGAGTTTGTGCCTCACGGTCCCCTTTCGTGCTAGATGATGCCCGCGCGCTCACGGGCATGACGGTTGATGAAGTCTACGATTTCTTGCATCGGTGTGCCCGGCTGAAAGATGCCGCGTACACCCATCGCGTTGAGCCTCGGCACATCGGCATCCGGAATGATGCCACCGACGACGACAAGCACGTCGGTCAGACCCTTCTCGCGCAACAACTCCATCACCCGAGGGCAGATGTGCATGTGCGCGCCGGAAAGAATGGACAGACCAATCACGTCGGCGTCTTCCTGCAGGGCGGCGCCGACAATCTGTTCGGGCGTCTGGCGAAGGCCCGTATAGATTACCTCCATGCCGGCGTCCCGTAGCGCGCGGGCGATCACCTTCGCGCCGCGGTCGTGGCCGTCGAGGCCCGGCTTGGCGATGACAACTCTGATTTTCTGGCGCATTTTTCACCGCGAACTGACGCTCGCACGGGCTCAGACTATCGGCGTTTCGACGTATTCCCCCCAGACCTCGCGCAGGCTGTCGCACATCTCCCCGATGGTGGCATATGCCCGGGCCGCGTCGAGCAGGAGTGGCATCGTATTCGCACCGCTGCTGGCTCCAGCCCGGAGTGCCGCCAACGTCCTGCCGACCTCGTCGGCATTGCGCCGTGCGCGCAACTGCTCGAGACGGGCCAATTGGCGCTCGCCTGCCGTCTCGTCGATGTAGAGGGTGCCGACGCCTCCAGCCCCCAACTCGACGAAGTCATTGACCCCGACGATGATCTGCTCTTTCGTCTCGATAGCCTGCTGTGCGCGGTACGCACTCTCGGCAATCTCACGCTGGGGGTAACCGCGCTCGATCGCCGCCACCATTCCCCCCATCGCGTCGATCGCGTCGAAATAGGCGACAGCCTCTTTCTCGAGTTGCGCGGTCAGCGACTCGATGAAATACGAGCCGCCGAGCGGATCCGTCAGCTCGGTGACGCCGGTTTCGTGCGCGATGATCTGCTGCGTTCGCAAGGCCAGCGTCGCTGCCTCTTCCGTGGGCAGCGCCAGCGCTTCATCAAGCGCGTTGGTGTGGAGCGACTGCGTGCCACCAAGCACCGCCGCCATCGCCTGGAGCGCCGTCCGCACGACGTTGTTATAGGGCTGCTGTGCGGTGAGCGAGACGCCGGCGGTCTGTGCGTGGAATCGCAATTGCCATGACCGCGGCGACTTGGCCTTGAACCGGTCACGCATCACGCGGGCCCAGATACGACGCGCAGCGCGGAACTTGGCGATCTCCTCGAAGAAGTCGCTGTGCGAGTTGAAGAAGAAGGAGATGCGCGGGGCGAACGCGTCGACATCCAGCCCGGCGTCAATCCCGTACTGCACGTACTCGATGCCATCGCGCAGCGTGAACGCCAGCTCCTGCGCCGCCGTCGCCCCGGCCTCGCGGATGTGATAGCCGCTGACTGAGATCGTGTTCCAGCGGGGAACGTGCTCCGTACAGAAGGCAAACACGTCGGTGACCAGGCGCATTGACGGCCTGGGCGGATAAATGAACTCCTTCTGCGCGATGAACTCTTTCAGGATGTCGTTTTGAATCGTGCCCGACAGCGTCTTCCAGTCCGTACCTCGCTGCTCGGCCAGTGCCAGGTACATCGCGAAGATCATCGACGCCGGACCGTTGATCGTCATCGACGTCGTGATCGCGCCGAGGTCGATGCCGGCGAACAGCACCTCCATGTCGGCAAGCGATGTCACGTTGACGCCACACTTTCCCACCTCACCAAGCGCGAGCTCGTGATCGGGATCGCGGCCCATCAGGGTCGGCAGATCGAATGCGACACTGAGCCCGGTGCCGCCTGCTTCGCGGAGACGACGGTAACGCTGGTTGGTCTCTTCGGGCGTTCCGAACCCGGCAAACTGCCGCATCGTCCAGAGCTTGCCGCGATAGCCGGTGGCGTGGATGCCGCGCGTATAGGGGAACTGTCCGGGATCGGCAAGGTCGCGTGCGTACTCGATCGAGGCGACGCTGTCCGGTCCATACAAGCGATCGACAGGCCGCTTCGCGTCCGTGCTGGTCGGGATTCCCATCGATGGAATTATATCGGGTCGTCTGCGGCCTACGGTCTGCGGTCGAGAGCACAGCGAGCAGTTACCCGAGACTGAAGACCGGAGACCGTAGACTAAGATGACCTCATGTCCGAGCATGGCAGCATCTTCGGCGCGATGCTCAAGGAGTTCGACAGCGCCGCCCGCATCCTCAAACTCGATCCCGGCATCTGGCGCATCCTGACTCATCCCAAGCGGCAGATCACCGTCTCGTGCCCGGTGCAGATGGACAACGGCGAGATCGAGGTGTTCACCGGTTATCGCGTGCAATACAACATCACGCTCGGACCAGCCAAGGGCGGCATCCGCTATCACCCGGACGTGTCACTGGACGAGGTGACGGCGCTGGCGGCGTGGATGACGTGGAAATGCGCGGTGGCCCACATTCCGTTCGGCGGTGGCAAGGGCGGCATCGTCTGCGATCCGACCAGGATGTCGCGGCGCGAGCTCGAAGCGCTGACCCGCCGCTACGTCGCGGAGATCATCGATGCGATCGGTCCGGAGAAAGACGTGCCGGCCCCCGATGTGAACACCAACGATCAGATCATGGCGTGGGTGATGGATACCTACAGCATGCACGTCGGGCACACGGAGACCGCGGTCGTCACGGGCAAACCGATCGAGATGGGCGGCTCGCTCGGCCGTCGCGAGGCGACGGGCCGCGGCGTGATGATCGTCACGCGCGAAGCTGCGAAGCATCTCGGACTCGACATCAACCGCGCGACGATCGCCGTGCAGGGGTTCGGAAACGTCGGCTCGGTCTCCGCCGAACTGCTCGCCGGCATCGGCGCGAAGATCGTTGCCGTGACCGATTGGAAGGGCGGCGTCTATAACCCGAACGGTCTGGAGATCCCCAAGCTGATTGCCCATACGCAGCAGAACAAGACCGTCGCCGGATTTCCCGGCGGTGAACGCCTCGATCCCGACGATCTGTGGGGCCTCGCAGTCGATATCCTGATTCCGGCCGCGCTCGAGAACCAGATCACCATGGAGAACGCACCCCGCATCAAGGCCAAAGTGCTCACCGAGGGCGCGAATGGACCCACGACCCCGGACGCGCACAAGCACCTGCACGAGCGCGGTGTTTTCGTCATTCCCGACATCCTTGCCAACGCGGGCGGCGTCACCACGTCGTATTTCGAATGGGTCCAGGATCGCTACGGCTACTTCTGGGAACTCGACGAGGTCAACACGCGCCTCGAGAAGAAGATGGTCGAAGCGTTCGACGATGTGCTGCAGAACTCGCTCAGGTACAAGGTCGATTTGCGGACAGCTGCGTACATCGTCGCGATCTCGCGCGTCGGCAACGTCACGAAGCTGCGCGGGATGTACGCCTGACCAACACAATTCCCAACCCCCAACGCCCACCTTCCAACCACACCCAAATCCCAACGCCCAATAACATTCAAACGGTACCGTTGGGAATTGGAGGTTGGGAGTGGTTGGTCGTTGGCAGTTATTTTAGAAGGCCGTCGAACAGGACGATGTCCGTTTGAACGTCGGCCACTGCCGCGTACAGAACTGACCGTCCCGCGCCATGAGACGCTGCGCGCGATCACGACGGACCGCTCGCCAAAATCGGTGACCGGCCATCATCGGCCGCGATGCGTCTCGCGACGTCGATGGCGTGGCAGCAGCGATCGCGGATGGGCTCGACGGCCGACGCCCGAAGGGGTAGGCGCCGACTATGCCGAGCGCCAGGAACGGATTCTTGTGCAGTCCCGCGTCGCCGACGAGCGCTCAGCCCCGGTCCGTACAGCTTCGAGAGAAGAGCTCACGATCCGAGTCGGAACGGCACCAGCTCTTTGACTTCGCCGCTTCCGCTCTTGGCGGTGATCTCGACGAGATACTCGCCGGCCGGAATCGACGCGAGACCCATATCGATCTGATGCGTGCCGCCGGAAGGCCCCGGCGCAATCTGCACGTCCGACATCTTGCTTCCACCACGGTTCAGCAGTACTGCGCTGACGTCTGGTTTCTCGCTGCCAGGACCGTACGCATCGAAGCGAATCAGCAGCCGCTCGGTGCGTGAGAACTCACGTCCCGGCGCCGGTACCGCGTTGGCATCGGCGACCATGGCCTGGAACTCACGGGCCGTGCGCGCACGATAGACGCGCGGCGTGCTGAGCGCGACCTGCGGTGCCGTGAAGTCCGGCACGGTGATGTCGCGAATTTCGCTGTCGAGCGTCCCGCCTGAGCCGGCGGCTTCGACAGTCATGCGCAACTCGATTTTCCCGGGCGGGGCATCGAATACCAGCCGCTGTGGTGCGGTCGCGACTGACGCAGACGGCGCGCGCCCGGCCGCTCCAGTGTCGTTCGGTGCAGGAGCCGGACCAGTGGAAGCCAGAGCAGCATCGGGCGAGCGGCCGCGGAACACGAGATCGCCCTTCGCAGTCGCCGCAAGCAGCGATACGCGACCAGGTTGTTCGCGTCGAACGCTTGCACCCTGAGCGGGCAGCGGTTCCCAGATCAACGTGACACGGGTCTTCCCGTTTTCTCCGCGCTCGGTGCCAATCCACGTGCGCACGTACTTGCCGGACTGCACCGATGTCGCAATCGACGCCAGCGCGGTCTGCACCGGCTTGGCAACGTCAGGCGTCGGGTTATTGATCTTCTCGACGTCGGCCGGCGTCAATGCCCAGTAGCCCTTGCGCGCGCGGACGTCCATGCCGCTGCGCTTCACCTTGACGGTGATCGGATGGAACTTGCCGTCGTTCCCGGATTTGCTGGACGTGTAGCCGAGCAGATAGTAGAAGCTCGAGTCGCGAACCATATCCGCGAGCCCCTGCGCGAGTGTGTTGCGATTGACGATCGCGCGGCCGTCGGACTCCTCCGACAGCACACGCAGCGTATCCTGCGTCGCTTGCAACGCGCGGCGATCGGTGGCAAACGTGGGTGGCGGTCCGAACGGAATGTCGTCGAATCCGTACTCGAACGGCGCGAGGCCCCTGGGATCCAGCGAGTAGACCGCGGTGTTGTTCCGGTTGGCGACGTCGTAGACATCCCGCAGCCGCGAGTAGACGTCCATCTGCCCGAACCACTCGCTGGTGATCTCTCGGCTGGAGTCCTGAACTCCGGCGGCCGCGGCCGTCTCAATCGGATTGGCGGGCTGCGAGGCGTCCATCCGACGCATTTGCGGCGGCAGCATCGCGGTGAAGCCCTCGCTCACATAGATGATCGACTTGCGTCCGTCACGCAGCGATCCGAGGCGAGTCGCCAGGCCCTGCAGAGCGCCCATGACGACGTCGTTGCGGATGCGCTCGACCTGATCGGTCGAATACCGCGCGTAGTTCTGCTCGACGATGTTGCGAGGCGTGTAATCGAATTTGCGACCTTCGAATGTGTCGATCGCATGCACGATTTTCTCGTGATCACGCGTCAACAGCAAATCCGAGACCGGCATCAACGGATACATGACGCCAATCATGTCCGTCGGGCGCAGCTGCTGCTGGATGAACCGCTGCAGCGTCGGTCGCACCGACATCGAGTTCGCCTTCCGCACGTGATAGTCGTCCATGAAGAACACGAAGATCCGCACATCGTCTCGTGCGGCCTCGAGCTCTTCGTCCTCACGATTGCGAATCTGCTTTGGCGGAGGACCACCCGGTACTGGATTGCCGTCTACCTTGATCAGCTTGAACTGCTCGATCTTGACCGGCTTACCGTCCTCGAGCACCTCGAAGTCGTTCTCGGTGAGATTGGTGACCGGCTGCGCTTTCTTATCCGAGACGATCACGTCAACGCGGACGAAGTCGATGCCGCCGCGGAATGCGGGCGGCTGCCCACCTTGCTGGCCGTTCTCGTTACCCTGTTGCTGACCGGACTGGCTCTGATCTGCCTGACCCTGGTTCGACTGGCCCTGGTTACCTTGACCCTGGCGTGTCTGACCCTGCGGCGCGGGGGTGGCCGGTTGTTGCTGCGTGGGCTTGGCTGGCTGCTGCGCAGTCCCAACCTGGACCAACGCGAAACAGACGAGAAATGCGGCCGAAAGTCGCAGTTTGAGCATAGTGCGCCGCCTCTGTCGCGATCTTAGCACTCTCCCGCGAACGCCTCTGGCCCTTATGAACCACAAGGATAATAGGCCGGTGACCGATCTCGCTGATGTTCCGTCAGCGCTTACGACGCTTTCAGATGAAGAACGGCTGATCTCTGACGGCGTGTACGAGTTCGCTGACGGAGAGATCCGTCCACTCGTCCGTCAAATGGACGAGGAGTGCAAGATCCCGCGTTCGCTCCTCGACCGCCTGTTCGCGCTGAACGTCATGGGCATCGAGATTCCTGAACCTGATGGCGGCGCAGGCGGCACCTTCTTTCATTCGGTGCTCGCCGTCGAGGCACTCTCGCGCGTTGATCCCTCGATCGGTGTACTCGTGGACGTGCAGAACACACTCGTCGTCAATGCATTGCTTCGGTGGGGCAGCGAGACGCAGAAGAAGACGTGTCTGCCCCGACTCGCGCAGAAGAGCGTCGGTGCGTACGCGTTGTCGGAAGCCGGTTCCGGCAGCGATGCGTTCGCGCTGACGACACGCGCCATCGAGCGCGGCGACGGGTTCGCCATCACCGGACGCAAGCTGTGG
>DAINQP010000021.1:0-42775 GCA_036742665.1 Vicinamibacterales bacterium
AAGGATGTCGCTACGATCCAGTAAGCGAGGCCTTCATGGATCAAAGCGAGCGAAACGCGCGCGAGCAGAATCAGCAGGGCGGACAGAACAAACCGCGTCAGCAGCCTGACAGTAAAGAAGACAACGACAAGAGCGGCGACGAGCAGGAAGGTCGCGACGAGGCTCCGAAAAACCGCCCGGGAGCCGAGAAGAGTCCTTGGCTCGGTGGTGGCTAATCCGCGCCGGTCTTCTCGTTCGTGACCCGCGAAGTGACGGCGAGGCACGCCCCAGGTTCCCATCCCCACGACATTTCGTGGCTGGCGAACCAGCCTTCGTTTCCACACTCACTCGCGGACCTCGTTCGAACCGTGCACGCGAAGTTTGCACGCAGTTCGATCTGTAGCCGACTCGTTTCGTTCAGGTGGTATTCTCGCGACAGCCCCGATCACCGCGAAGTGAGTGTCGACAGTGGCGCACGATACGCCTGCCGCGACCGATGCCGCAGTGCAGGCCGAGCAGATTCGAACGCTCTATAGCCAGAGCCTTGCGATCTTCGCGGTGAGTCCGCTCACCGCCACGATCGTCGCAGTCGTGCTCTGGCCCTCAGCGGATCGGCGCCTGCTGATCGCGTGGGTCACCACGATGATCGTCGTGGTCATCGTACGCGCCGCGGTTCGTTACCGATATCTTCGCGCTCACCCATCCGCAGACGAGACTTCCGCCTGGGCTCGACGCCTCGAGTGGGGCGCGTTGGTCACCGGCCTCGTGTGGGGACTCGGCGGCGCGACGTTCTACGACCCCGGCGCATTCGTGCCCCAACTGCTGTTGGCATTTGCTGTTGGGGGAATGGTCGCCGGTGCGTCCGGCACATTCGCCCTTCACCTCCCGGCATTCCTGGCGTTCGCGACATCGGCCATCCTTCCAGTTGCGATACGGATGGTTGCGGAGGGCGATGTTCCGCACATCGCCATGGGCGGCCTCGCCATCATCTACGGGATGGCGATGTGGTTGATTACCGCCCACTCCAATCAGGCACTGGCCGAGTCGTTTCGTCTCCGTTTCGAGAACCAGGAGCTGCTGGCGCGACTGTCAGCCGCCCAGATCTCGCTGGCGGAGACCAACCAGACACTCGAGCAGCGCGTCGCTGAAAGGGGCGCAGCATTGGAGCGTCAGAGCGAGGCACTGCGCGATGCGCAACGGATGGAATCAGTGGGGTTGCTCGCGGGTGGCGTCGCCCACGACTTCAACAATTTGCTGACCGTCGTGCTTGGCGATGTCGAGTTGTTGCTGACCGACGCGAGAAACCTGCACGACCGCTCCCGGCTCATCGAGATTAAGAGTGCCGCCAAACGCGGCGCCACGCTCGTGAGCCAGCTGCTCGCCTTCAGCCGGCGACAGGTGATGGTGCGTCAGGTCCTCGAGTTCAACGCCATCGTCAGCGAGGTCCGGCCGCTGCTCGTTCACCTGATTGGCGAACACATTCACCTTGTGGTCTCGCTCGCCCGTACTGCGCTGCACGTCGAAGCCGATCCCACGCAACTGCAGCAGACGATCATTAATCTGGCGACGAATGCTCGCGATGCGATGCCTGGTGGCGGGACGCTCACCATCACGACCGAGTTGGTCGACGGAGTTCCCCACGGCACCGCGTTTCCCGCGGACCGGTACGTCACGCTCAGCGTGAGGGACACCGGCATCGGCATGGACGCAGTGACCAAGCGACTGGCGTTTGATCCGTTTTTCACCACGAAGGATGTCGGCAAGGGTACGGGCCTCGGACTGGCCAGCGTGTACGGGAGTGTGGAGCAGGCCGGCGGTCACGTGCACGTGGAGTCGGAGCCGGGCCGCGGAAGTTGTTTCCGCGTCTTCCTTCCCTGGATAGCGGTGGAGACGATAGAAACCACCGACGTTCCCGTTGCGGCCTCCGCGCAACCGGTCGGCGCCGCGCATCCAGCCACGATCATCCTTGTCGAGGACGAGGCGCTGGTGCGTGAGATCAGTGCGAGAGTCCTCGGGCGCGCGGGTTACACCGTGCTCGAAGCGCAGGACGGCGAAGAGGCGTTGCAGATGGTGCGCCGCCATTCGGCGCAAATCGATTTGGTGATTACCGACGTGGTGATGGCCAAGCTCGGAGGACTCGAACTGGCACGACGCGTGACGGACGAGCGGCCGGGCCTTCCGATCCTGCTGATGTCGGGCTACAACGCGGAAGAGATGCCAGCAGACGACCCGGCCATCGGCTTCCTGCAGAAGCCGTTCACGCCAAGCGCGCTTCTGCAGACCGTCGGTGCATTGCTGGCTAACGCCGGACGGCCAGTCAAGATGTAGCGCGTCCGGCGCCGCCACTGTAATCCGCGTGCGTCCCGTCAACGCGTGGCGACTGTGACACGAACTTCAGAAGCCATCATCTTGGCGCCCTCGTGGTACGAGACGCTGACGGTGTCGCCCGTGTGGACGAATGTCGTGATGGAGGTGCTTCCGCCGGCGGCCTTCGTCGCCTTCGTCGCACCCTTTGCGAGGACGTTGGTATCAGCAGTAATGCCGAAGCTGAGCTCGCGCCCTCCCTCGTCGATAACCAGCTGAGACGCGGTGACGAGCTTTACCTTGCCGGCGGAGATCTTCGTCGGATTGCTGATCGAGCCTTCGCCTCCCGCGCTGCTGATTCGGCTGATATCGGTCGCCACGTTGCGACCCTTGTCCACACGGTAGCGCACCAGTACGGCCTGTCCTTGCTCGAAGAAGCTGTTCACGCGCGGACTCGGACGGCCGGGCTGTTCCTTCTGTATGTCCCTCTCAGTGCGGCGTACGTTCAGATGGGTGTCACCATCGACAAAGACGGTCAACTCCTCTGCGCCAGCCTTCATTGAAAGGCTCGTGTCGGAGACGGACGTGACCGTTCCACGGGCTTCCCGAGTTTGCGCGAGCACGGGCGACGCGATCGCCAACACGCTGACGATTGATGCTGCGACGGCAAGGATTGCAAAGCGGTTTCTGTTCTCCATGTTTCGCTCCTTCTGTTTGAGCGCTTATACGGATAACGGGCCCACATGGCCATGCGCTGGCGCTATGCGGAGCCGGGTCTGTGGGCGAGCCGATTAGTCGCCTCGCCACAGTGATTTGGGCGGGGTGATGCGCGGTTGTGCGCGGGTTACTTTTGTGGTTGTGCTGGATGCTGGAACCCGCAGCCCGGGATCGTGCACACCGTCATGGTGTGTACATAGCGGATCACGCAGGTTCCGCCGACCTCTTGTGCGCCCGCCTCCATATTACGGCGCCCCATTCCCGACAGCACTTTATCCGGAATGAATCCGCCGCCGTCGTCGGTGATCATGCCGAGGACCGCCGCGAGGACGGCATACGTGCGGAAGACCAGCTTGGTGTTGATTAGCGTCGCGGAAGACATGGCGACAGTCTAGGGCCGAACCCGGGAACCGCCATCCCCATGACGGCGCAGGCGGTCTCACTCGATCGAGGGAGGAACGGATGTTGCTCGAACGTGAGCATGGGTATGCGAAACCAGCTCAGTCAATATGCTCAGCGGCGGATGACACGCCGACTATATCGATCCGCCCCGTGGATTGGCGGCGTCATCGCGCTCGTGACCATAGGCGGGGCGATGCGCCGCAAGGGAATCCTGCGCGGAGCCGTCGATACGGTGCTCGACTTCATTCCGTTCGTGGGCGCGGCCAAAAACATGGCGGAGGTCACCCGCGGACGCGACTTCATCCCGGATCGCGCGCCCGCTCGTCCGCGATAGCCGAACACACCGTTTTCGTCGGATATAGTTCCGTTCCATGAAAACGGTGATTGCGCTCATTGCCCTGACGTTCCTCCTCACCGTGCCAGCGGACGCCGGCGCGCAGGATCTGGCCATCGTCAACGCTCGGATTCTCGACGGCAAGGGCGGAGTCATCGAGCGCGGTGCGGTGGTCGTGCGCGGCGGCAAGATCGTGTCGGTCGGATCGGGTGCTGCGCCGTCAGGAGTGCAGCGCATCGACGCGCAGGGCCGAACCGTGATGCCCGGGTTCATCGACGCGCACCGTCACATCGCAACCGGAGACGCGGCCGAATGGCTGGCCAAGCGCGCGCCAGCGCAGATGCAAGATTTCCTCGACGCTGGCTTCACCACTGTGTTGTGCGCCATCTGCCCCGACCAGGCGCTCGAGTTGCGGCAGCGCGTCGAATCGGGCGCGGTCAAAGGGCCGCGTCTGTTAGTGGGACAAATCATTCTGTTGGCACGGCCCGGCCCGCCAGCCGGTCGCGGCGACCCAGCGCGTTTTGACACATCGCGCCCACCGATGCGCCCGACGCAAGCGGCAGGCGCGATCCCGCCAGCCGAGACGATCACGTCCGTCGAATCAATTGCGAGCCGTAAGTACGACTATCTCAAGACGATCATCACGACGACGCCAGGTGGGCCCGAAGTGGACACGCTGAAGCTGATCGTCGCTGAAGGGAAAAAGCGCAACATCCCGACGATCACGCATGCAGTATCGGTGATCGACACACTTGCCGCAGTCGATGCGCATCCCGACGTGCTCGTGCACACGCCGCACATCGGCCATCTCAATGACGATGGCGCTGCGGTGAAGAAGATCGCCGGCGCCGGGATCCCGATGACCTCGACGCTGCAGGTCTTCGCTCCGCACTTTTCGCCGGACAACATGCCGCTGTTTCGCGATGGAGAGCCGTTCCCATGGAATACGCTCTCGAGCGCCGGAGACGGTCCGGTCAACGCGCGTCTGCTGTGGGAAGCGGGCATCTCGTACGGTTACGGCACCGACACCACCTGGCCACCGAAGGAGTCGTTGGGTGACGAACTGCGTGCACTTAGCTTGGTCTTCTCGCCGCGCGACATCAGCAAGATCATGGGGCAGGGCGCCGCGCGCTCTACGCTGCGACAGGATTTCGGCACGCTCGAGCCGGGTAAGGTAGCCGACATCGTGCTCATCGATGGCAATCCGCTTACCAATATCAACGATCTGCTGAAGGTGATGGTGACGATTAAAGGCGGTCGGATTGTCTCAGACGCGCGCGTTCGCAACGGCCGAGCGACCAAATAGGCGTCATGTCCGGCTTCAGAGACGTAGTGTCCGGCTCTAGCGTGACCTTATGCAATAGGACAGCTGGCAACCCGATTGAATGATCCGGCAAACGGAGGATGCGATGTCGATCCTACGTTTGCTGCTTGCCGTAGTGCTGATCGTCGTGCTTGGTGCATTTGTGATGGGATATCTCAGCAGTCGACGCGGCCAACAAGCGATCAGCTTGCCCGACCGGGCCGAGACGTCTGACAGCGTCGCCCGTGCGCGCGAGAGTGCGGCTCAGATCGGCGAGAAAGCTGGCGTCGCGGCCAGCACCGTCGGCGCCTCGCTCGAGGAAGCGGCGCTGACGACGAAGATCAAGGCAAAGATGGCGCTCGACGACATGGTCAAAGCCCGCGCGATCGATGTGACCACGCGCGGCACCACGGTGACGCTGAGTGGCATCGTTGAATCCAGGGCGGAACACGATCGCGCGCTGGCGCTGGCGCGTGAAACGGATGGCGTGACCGACGTCATCGACAATATGAAGATGCTGCAACCCGTTGGATGAGGAGTGGTCCGCTTAGAGGCGCCAACCGCAGGTGTTGGCGATCAGGCCCGCGAGCTGGTCGAATCCCTGCACGACGAACTCCGCTGTCACCGGCTGTGCGTTGAACGGAGTAAAGCCGAAGCGAAGGTGGTTGGCTTTGGCGAGCTGACGGACAAACGCGACGCCATCGGGTGCGAACAGCTCATGAGCGCTATCGGAAACCTCCCACTGTTGAACTGTCGCCGGCCCATCGTCCCACTGCACGCGAATTGTGCGGCGGAGGGTATCGTCCTCGAACTTCGTCGAGGTGCCGAGCACGACAAACGTGTTCGTCGCGCGGGACAAGCAGCGGACGACGAGTACGGGCCGTGCCCGCGACGCCCACACCGGGACGTCATGCACCGCCTGCAACTCGAAGGTGATCGTCTTTGATCCGTCATGGGCCCAGGCGGCCTTTCGCTGTCCGGTCCACGTCGGCGCGGGAGCCGACTCTACGACGGTGGCCGCAGGGGCGGCCGGAGGAGTCCGCGTTGCAGCGGCCGCTGGCGATGCAGCTGAGGCCGTTTGCAATGGTGCGTCTCCACGCAGCGAGCTGAGCGCGACGACCAACAGGATGCCCGCGAGTGCGCCCGCTGCGCCGACGATCATCAACGTCAGTCGCGTCACGCCGGGCTGCGCGTTGACCGCCGTCGCAGTCGTCCCCGCCCTCGCGATGGTGAGTTTCTCTCGCGTCGGGAGGATGGGTTCAGGCTCGATCGGGATCGGGTCCACGGCCGTCAGCCTCGCAAGCGAGATGCCCGCACATCGTTGCCGCCGGCTGCGCGTGGCTTCCCAATCTCTGGTTACAGAACAGTGCGACCCATGATGAATTACGCTAGCGGCCATGTTGAATGATCGCGCTTCGTTGAGAGCGATCGCGCGCCGCGCGATGATCGAGCGGGGCTTCGAGCCCGACTACTCGCCGGCAGCCGAGGCGCAGGTCCGCCAGTTGTCGAAGGACGTCTATGCGCCTGCTGAACGTCGCGACCTGCGCCACCTTCTGTGGTGCTCTATCGACAACGACGACTCACGCGATCTCGATCAATTGTCGGTGGCTGAGACCCGAAACGGTGCGACGGCGATTCTCGTGGCCATCGCCGACGTGGACGCGCTGGTGCCGTGCGATTCCGCCGTCGATCGCCACGCACAGGCCAACACGACGTCTGTCTACACACCCGCCGAAATGTTTCCGATGCTGCCCGAGCGGCTGTCCACGGATCTGACGTCGCTCAATGAAGGCGAAGACCGGCCCGCGGTAGTTGTCGAAATGACGATGAACGGTGACGGTGATATCCGAAGCGCGGACGTGTATCTCGCGACGGTGCGCAATCGCGCCAAGCTGGCGTACCCGTCGGTGGGCGTCTGGCTCGAAGGACATGCGTCTCCGCCGCCGAACCTGACTGCGGTGAATGGCCTCGAGGACAACCTGCGCATCCAGGACGCCGCGGCGCGTGCATTGAAGGAGTCGCGGCATCGGCGCGGCGCGTTGACGCTCGAGACCATCGAGGGACGGCCCGTGTTCGATGGCGACAACGTGCGTGATGTGACCGCCACGGGCCGCACGCGCGCCTCAGAGCTGATCGAGGATTTCATGATCGCCGCCAACACCTGCACGGCGCAGTTCCTCGAGTCACACGGCTTCTCCTCGCTGCGTCGCATCGTCCGCATGCCGGAACGCTGGTTGCGCATCGTCGCGTTGGCCGCTGAAACGGGCACGCAGTTGCCGTCTGCACCCGACGGCCGCGCGTTGGAGCATTGGCTGCTCGCACAGCGCAACCTCGATCCCGAGCGCTTTACCGATTTGTCGCTGAGCGTCGTCAAGCTGCTCGGCCGCGGTGAGTACGTCGTCGAGAAGCCGAACGAGCCGACGCCGGATCATTTCGGTCTCGCGGTGGACGACTACGGCCATTCGACAGCGCCCAACCGGCGGTTCGCCGATCTCGTCACGCAGCGGCTGGTCAAGGCGGCGCTGTTGCGACGCGATCCGCCGTATACGCACGATGCGCTGAGCGCCATTGCCGCGCGGTGCATGGAGCGCGAGGACGCCGCCAATCGCGTGGAGCGTCAGGTGCGGAAGGCGGCTGCGGCGATGGTGCTCCAGCGCCGGATTGGCGAAGTCTTCGATGCCGTCGTGACCGGTTCCTCGCAGAAAGGCACCTGGGTTCGTGTGCGGCATCCGATTGTCGAGGGCAAGCTCGACGTGCGCGACCATGCCGTTCAGGTTGGCGACCGCCTGCGCGTCAAGCTGACCCGCGTGGATCCTCCGAAGGGATTCATCGACTTCGCGCCGCTGTAGTGTCCGGCTTTAGCCGGACCTCCTGTGACACAATCACCGCCGGGAGGACTTATATGAGACCAGCAATCCGCACGGCGCTGGTGTGGAGTCTCGTGTCCGTGGCCGCGACGGCGACCGCATGGGCGCATCACTCATTCGCCGCGGCGTTCGACATGAACAAGCCGGTCACGGTCCAGGGGACGATCGTACAGGTTCGTCTCGAGAATCCGCACTCGTGGTTCTTTCTCGATGTGAAAGACGCGAGCGGGAAAGTCGAGCGCTGGGCGTTCGAGGCCGGCACTCCGAGCGGGATGGTGCGCAACGGCTTCAAGCCGGGCGTCATCAAGAAGGGCGTCGAAGTCACCATCAAGGGCTTCCATGCCAAGGACCCGACGCAGAACGTCGGCATGCTGCGCGAGCTCGTCATGGCTGATGGGACGGTCTATGGCATGTTCGGCTCACAGCAAGGACCGAGCGCGCAATGAAGCCGCGACTGATCGGCCTGTTCCTCGTCGCCGCGATCACAATCGCTCTCGCGCGGTTCGCGCCGTCTGTTCGGACTCAGACACGCCCTGGCGCGCAGCCTGAGAACCCAACCGCGCCAGCCTCGCCGAAGCCGCAGGTGGAGGTGGGAGGATCGGCACCGCACATGTCTGATGGGCATCCGGATCTCTCCGGAGTCTGGTGGGGCGGCAGCGACATCGGCGCGGCGCGCGGACGCGGCGCGCGCGGTGGCGGGCGAGGCGGCGCGCGCGGAGGCACACCGCCGGCGACCTTTATGAGTCTCTACAAACCCGAGGCGGCGGCGAAGGCGAAGACGCTCGGCGACAAGGACGATCCGACGCTGCGTTGTGTCCCCACCGCGTTCGGGACGCTGAACGTCAGCCTGTGGGATGTCGGCGCGGTTGGACAGATCGTCGCGACGCCGAAGATGGTCGTGATGCTGACCGAGACGTATCACGGCTTCCGACTGATCCCGACCGATGGACGGCCGCATCGCGACGATCAGCCGCCAGTGTATCGTGGTGATTCGGTCGGCCGCTGGGACCGCGACGTGTTCGTCGTCGATACGAAGAACTTCAGCGACAATACCTGGATGTCGGCGGAGGGGCGCGTCTCGCCGCACTCCGACCAACTGCATATCGTCGAGCGCTATCGTCGTGTGGACGCGAACACGCTCGAGATCGAGGCGACGGTCGAAGATCCCGAAGTGCTCACCGGACCGTGGACCGTGCCGAAGCAGACGCTCGTGCTCGCGCCGTTCGATCGGATTCTGTCGCTCAACTGCTCGGGGATCGAGACGCAGGCGCTGATGGACGCCGCCGCAAAGCAGACCGGCAAATAGATTCCGTCAACCACAGTTGACGGATCCCGTTGAGGCCTTCCCACAATTTCCATCGGGGTCTGACCCGGGGTCAGACCCCGGGTCTGACCCCGCACAGGCTCAACTCGCGCGGGGCGAACGGGTGAGCGCGGTATGTTCGCTGACCGTCTCGTGCGGCAGCTGCTCGCGCAGCCAGATCCGCTCGACGGTCGGATAGAGCGCGGCGACCGGCAGCGCGATCAGTGCGCCGATCACTCCGGCCAACTCCGCACCCACCGCGAACGCGATGACGACGGCGAGGTTGGACAGCTGCAACTGCTTTCCGTATGCCCACGGGGAGATGAAATAATTTTCGATCGTGTTGTATGCGATGTAGAGCACGATCGTGATCATCGTTGTCTGCGGCGACACCAGCAAAGCGAGCGCGGCAGCTGGTAGCAACGACAGTATGAATCCCACCACCGGGACAAAGTCCGAGATCCCGGCAATCAGCGCCAGCAGCAATGCCGCTGGCACGTCGAGCACAATCAAGCCAATCAGCGTGACCACCGTCGCGCAGATCGACGTGACGACGTTGCCGACGGCGTAGGCCCAGATTACTTCGCGTGACTCGGCCATTGTCCGCTCGACCTGCTCGCGCCGCCGCTGCGGGAAGAACGCCACGATCCAGGCGCGCGTCCGCTCGGCGTCGATCAGCAGATACACCATGACGAAGAAGCCGAGCACGATGAGGGCCCCCGCATAGGCCAGCGACTGACCAACACGAAGACCGAATGACTCCAGCGCGGCCTGCGATTCCCTGCCCGTCAGGCTCGTGTACATCCACGACGGCAGATACCGACCGGCTTCGCTGATCGTCTTGGGCAACTGCGTGGTGAGGTATTGCCACTGACTGGTCAGCGTGGACCACGTGAGCCACACGAATGCGCCAACGATCACTACCAGGGTCGTCGAGACGAGAAGCGCTGCGTTCGTGCGCGAAAATTTCTGCCGTTCCAACCAGGACACCGGAACGTCAAGAGCGACGGCGAGGATCACCGCCACGATGAGGAGCAGAATCAGCGCATAGAGCTGCCAGAGACACCACAGGAGCGCGATCGCCGCGGCGATCTTGAAGATGGTGCGGACCTGAATGTCAAAGACGAGTCGGCTACGCGTCTCGGCCACTGCCGGTCGGACAGAGCATGCATCGTGCCGGGATATACTCAGCCGCTACATGTCGTCACCCGCCGCCGATCGCCCCGGGTCGAAGATCGTCGACCTCGAAGTCAAGGACGCCCGCATCATCTTCACGCCAATCTGGGATAGCCTGCAGGAGGAGGTCGGCCGAGAGAATCTGCGTTTCCCGAAGGAGATCATCCTGCTCGGCGGCGCACCGGGCGCCGGTAAAGGGACGCAGACACAGTTCATCAGCGAGGCGCGTGGCCTGACCTGTCCGCCGATCGTGATCAGCGAGCTGCTCACGACGCCGGAGATGGAGCGGATCAAGGCACAGGGCGGGATGGTCGGTGACAAGGAAGTGCTGACCGTCCTGTTGCGCAAGCTGCTCGACGAAACCTTCCGCGACGGTGTCATCCTCGACGGATTTCCGCGCACGCCGGTGCAGGTCGAATTTCTGAAGCTGCTGGTGGACAACATCAGCGCGCTGCACGACGAGTTCGCCAGCACGCCACTCGCGATTCACTTCCGTCGTCCGACCATTCACGCGATGGTGCTATTCGTCAGTGAGAGCACGAGCGTCGCGCGGCAGCTGGGACGTGGACGCGAGATCGCCGACCACAACCGCAAAGTGGCGGAGACGGGCATCGGCACGCCGATCGAGCTGCGTGCGACCGATCTGTCGGAAAGTCTCGTGCGCCGGCGCTATCAGGTGTTCAAGGAGCAGACGTGGACGGCGCTGACTTCATTGCGTCAGCTGTATCACTATCACTTCATCAACGCCGAAGGTCCGATCGACGAGGTGCAGGCGAACATCCTGAAGGAGCTGAAGTATCAGAGTTCGCTCGAGCTCGATCCACGTACCTTCGAGCGTCTGCGCGCGCTGCCGTTGGCCGAGGAGTTGGTCGTGCACGGACGGCAGGAGCTGGTGAAGCGGCTGGACAGCTATGAGTTCGAGCACACCAACCTGCTGCGCCAGATTGTCGATCTCGTGAGCAGCAAGTTCATGCCGATCATCACACGCCATGCGCTCTCGGGCCGCGCCACCGTGAATTCCGAGGATCCGATCTTCAACGAGCCGCTGGCGATCCCGATGCTGATCGACATCTTCTCGGAGCGTGGCTATCACGCGGTGGTGGACAAGACCATTCAGCAGGTTCCGGAGCGAATTGATCTCAAGACCGGCGAAATCAAGTTCCGGACGAACGCCGTCTATCGCATTCAGGTCACGTTCGAAGCCTCGAAAATCCGACGCGGTTGAAACGGCACGGGTTGTGATTCATATCCCACCGAGGTGACGATATGAAACGGTGGACTCTGGCGGCCTTGGCTTTGTCGTGCTGGATCGCCGCACCAGCTGCGCAGCGGACGCAGACACCGGCAACGAATGAACCGGCGCACAACGTCTTCGTGCTGACCGGGTGTCTCGAGCGCGGAGATACGCCGACGGCATTCAGGCTGACTCAGGCATCCCCCGTAGGGCAGACGCCTCCTCGGCCGAGCACATCCACACAGACCGAAGCGGATGTCTACGACCTGCAAGCGACATCGGCGGTGTCAGAGCAGGGATTCAGCAGCGAGAAGCTTCAGCCCGAAGTAGGCAAGCGGGTCGAGGTGACGATTCGGCCGGTCGAGGCGGCATTGCCTGCGCCGCCACAACCAGCCGCGACAAACGCTAATACACAGAAACCGGCGGAGTCTCCGCGCCCGCGCTTCAGCGTCACCAAGCTCGAGCGACTGACGGACTCGTGCAAGTGAACACCGCGCTACTTCGTCTTCGGTGACGATTGCGGCGGCGGTGTTTCAGTGAGTCCCAACATCGACGACCCGCTGCGCGCGGTGCCGAGCACCTCGTCTGGCGGTCGCACCTTCAGGTTGTTGTTGACCTCATGGACGCCCATGATCCGTTCTACGACATTCTCGGTGAAGTGCTTTTCGTCGCGTGTTCGAACGCTGCCGGCCAATGTGACCTCAGCGTTCACGACCTGCACCTCGACGTCACTGGCGTCGATGCGCGGGTCTTCCGTGAGCCGTTCGCAGATGTCCTCGCGAATGCGCTCGTCGCCACGCTGATACCCGCGTGGACCACGCCCTGAGTAGCTGCGCCCCTGCCAGTCTCGAGCGTCGTACGCGCCCTTGTTCCACGCCGGCGCCACATACGGATCAGCAGCAGAGTACCGGCTGGTGTCGCCGAAGTTGCGCTCGGTGTTCCTATAGTCAGGATCGCGGTAGCCACTGCTACGACTATCGCGCCAGGTCTCCGTGCCGCTGTAATAGCGTCGCGAATCGTGCGCGCCGCCCTGCCACGGACGATCGTTGTCGTTCCACTCGGCCAATCCACGGCGCCCGTCGCGATCGCGATCGGTTGCGTCACGTACTGCGTCACGCGCGCGATCCCAGCCGCGGTCCGTTGAACCGGCGAACCGATCGGTCCGGTCACGGTCGTGACGGTCATCTCGCATGTCATCCATTCGACGCCGGCGTGCCGCCTCATCGTCGCCAAACCACGACGCCACTTCATCACGCGTGCGGCTGACGAGACCGCGATCGCGATCGTGATAGCGCTGCTCGTCACGGTAGTCGCCGCGGTCCCGGTCTTCCCATCGAGTTGCCATACATCTCCTCCGTTCTCAGTCGGAGCAAGCGGTGCGCCAGCCGCCGGCGCTCAACGGCAGGGGCGCCCACCTCTTCATTGCACGTCGATCTCCGGCGGAAATAGGACTACACTCCCGCTGCATTGGCGCTGCGAGCGTCGTGCGAGCGCGCGAGGAATTGCGCATGCAGAGTCGTCATGGTCTGAGCCGAAGGCAACTCATCGCGACTGCGTCGGTCGCTGCGCTCGCCGAATGCCTGCCTGACGTCGCGAGTGCCGGGCAGGACACGACCGCTGCTGACGGCCGCCGTCGATTGACACAATCAGTCTGCCGTTGGTGCTACGCCACCATCCCGCTTCGCGATTTCTGTCTGGCGGTCGCGAAGATGGGCCTGACGGCTATCGATCTGCTCACGCCGGATGAATGGCCCGTGGCCCGGGAATTCGGGCTGACCTGCTCGATGGGGTCGGGACTCGGTGGTCCCATCGAGCGCGGCCTCAACGATCCGGCTAACCACGACACCATTATTACGAGCCTCTCGGCAGGTATTCCGCAGGCCGCGCGCGCCGGCGTGCCGAACGTGATCACGTTCTTCGGGAATCGGCGGGGCATGAGCGACAAGGACGCCATCAACAACTGTGTGACCGCGCTCAATCGAGTGAAGGGTGTGGCCGAGGACAACGGGGTTACGATCTGTATCGAGCTGCTCAATAGCAAGGTGAACCACAAGGACTATCAGGGCGATCGCAGTGCCTTCGGCGTGGACGTGGTGTCGGCCGTGAGCTCGCCGCGGGTGAAGCTGCTCTACGACATCTACCACATGCAAATCATGGAGGGCGACGTCATTCGAACGATCCGTGACAACCACCAGTGGATCGCGCATTACCATACCGGCGGCGTGCCCGGCCGCAACGAGATCGACGGCTCACAAGAGCTGAATTATCCGGCGATCGTGCGAGCTATTACCGACACGGGTTTCAGCGGATACATGGCCCACGAATTCATTCCGAAACGGGATCCGCTGACCTCGCTTCGTGATGCGGTAGCGCTCTGCGAGGTCTGACTTCATGCGAGGGGGGCTCATGGTGATGGTGGTGGTGGGCGTTTTATTCTCACCCGGACAAGCGTCAATGCAGGGAGCAGAGAGGCCGCTGTTCAACGGCCGCACGCTCGAGGGATGGCGTGGATTCAAATCAGAGGCGCCGCCGGCGGGTTGGTCTGTGGTTGACGGAACGCTGGCGCGAACCGGACCCGGTGGTGACATCGTCACGGTCGACGAGTTCGCGGATTTCGATCTGCGGCTGCAATGGAAGATCTCCGAAGGCGGCAACAGCGGCATCATCTTTCGCGTGGTGAATGTCGGCGCCGAGGTGTGGGAGAGCGGACCCGAGATGCAGATCCTCGACAACGCCCGCCACGCGGACGGTAAGAACCCGCTGACGTCGGCCGGCGCCAATTACGGACTGCAGGCGCCGGTGCGCGATGTAACGCGGCCGGTCGGCGAATGGAACGATGCGAGGCTCGTCGTGGCAGGGGCGCACGTCGAGCACTGGATGAACGGGGTCAAGCTCCTCGAGTACGAGCTGTGGAGCCCGGGATGGGAGTCGCTCGTGAAGGCGAGCAAGTTCGTGAAGATGCCGGCGTACGGACGCGCGGCGCGTGGTCGTATCGCGCTGCAGAATCACGGCGACCCGGTGTGGTTCCGCAATATCACCATCCGTCCGATGTAATGCAACCCGAAACCTTTGACGCCATCGTCGTCGGCTCCGGCATCTCGGGAGGCTGGGCCGCGAAGGAGTTGACCGAGCGCGGGCTGCGCGTACTGATGCTCGAGCGCGGCAAGAACATCGAGCACATCAAGGACTACGGCAACGCGCTCAAGGCGCCATGGGAGTATCCCCATCGCGGTGGCCGCACATTGGCGATGGAGGAGGCCTACCCGGTCCTCAGGCGCGATTACCCGCTCAACGAGAAGAACGTGGATTGGTGGGCGTCGGACAAAGACTCGCCCTACACGGAGATCAAGCGGTTCGACTGGTATCGCGGCTATCACGTCGGCGGACGCTCACTGCTGTGGGGCCGTCAGAGCTATCGCCATGGTGATCTCGACTTCGAGGCGAACGCGCGAGAGGGCATCGCCGTCGACTGGCCAATCCGTTACCGGGACGTCGCTCCCTGGTACGACCACGTCGAGCGCCACGCGGGCATTTCCGGATCGCGCGAAGGGCTTCCGCAACTTCCCGACGGTCAGTTCCAGCCGGCCATGCCGCTCAACTGCGTCGAGGAGATCATCGCGGGTCGCGTCGCAGCGAAGTTTGCAGGACGACGAATCATCCCGGGACGTGTTGCGAACCTGACGCAGACACTCCCGGGACGAGGGGCGTGTCAGTACCGGAACGCGTGCTGGCTCGGATGCCCCTTCGGCGCCTATTTCAGCACGCAGTCGTCGACCCTTCCTCCGGCGAAAGCCACGGGACGGCTGACGCTCAAGACATTCCAGATCGTGACCGACCTCGTCTACGACCGCGACCGCAAGCGCGCACGCAGCGTGCACGTCCTCGATGCGGTGACCGGGCAGACCACCGAGTACTCCGCCCGTGTGATCTTCCTCTGCGCGTCGACGCTCAACTCGACGTGGATCCTCATGCGGTCCGCGAACGGCGTGTGGCCCGGCGGGCTGGGGAGCAGCTCCGGAGAGCTCGGTCACAACCTGATGGATCATCATTTCCGATGCGGCGCCAACGGCGACTTTGCGGGTCACGAGGATCGCTATGTCTTCGGGCGCCGCCCAACGGGGTTCTACATCCCGCGCTTCCGTAACCTGGCCGGAGAGCGCAGGGACTATCTTCGCGGTTTCGGCTATCAGGGCAGTGCGAGCCGTCAGGGATGGGAGCGTGCGGTCGCCGAGCTCGGCGTCGGCGGTACCTTCAAGGATGCCATGGCGCAGCCCGGTCCGTGGCGCGTCGGTGCCACGGCGTTTGGCGAGATGCTGCCGAATCATGCGAACCGCATCTCGATCGACACGGCGCGCGTGGACAAATGGGGTCTGCCGGTGCTGGCGATCGACTGTGCCACCGGCGAGAACGAGCGTTTGATGCGGCGCGACATGATGAACGACATGGCCGAGATGCTCGAGGCAGCCGGCGCGACGAACGTCAGTGTCTACGACAATGACTATGCCCCCGGTATGGGAATCCACGAAATGGGGACGGCTCGGATGGGCCGCGACCCGAAGACGTCGGTGCTGAACGGCCGCAATCAGGTATGGGACTGTCACAACGTGTTCGTGACCGACGGGTCGTGCATGACCTCGTCCGCCTGCCAGAACCCGTCGCTGACGTACATGGCACTCACCGCTCGTGCGGCCGCGTTCGCCGTCGAGGAGTTGAAGCGTGGCAATCTCTGACCCGATCTCCCGCCGCGAAGCGATGCAGCGTGTGACGGTTCTGCTCGGCGGCGTCGCGCTCGTCGATGGCGAAAGCGTGCTTGCGGCCATTCCAGACGCGGCCGCCCAGGAGGCCACGGCCGCTCAGGGCGTGGGTGCATTCACAGCTGCCGATGTGGCGTGTCTCGACGAGATCGCCGAGACGATCCTTCCGGAGACGAACACGCCAGGCGCGAAAGCGGCGCGCACCGGCGCGTTCATGGCGCTGATAGTCACCGACGCCTACACGCCGCGACATCAACAGATCTTTCGCGATGGCATCCGACACATGGACGAGGCGTGTCAACGCGAGTACGGCGCCTCGTTCATCCAGGCCCGCCCCGAGCAGAGACTCGCGCTGCTGCAGCGGCTCGACGCAGAACGGCAGGCCGAACTGGACGCACGCGACGCGATGCAACGCTCGCGCGCGCCAGTCGCGCCGCCGCCACCGCCCGACGCACCGGTTCACTATTTCCGCTTGATGAAGGAGCTGGCGCTGGTTGGCTACTTCACGTCGGAGATCGGCTACCGGCAGGCGATGCGGTACATGGAGACCCCCAAGCGCTACGATCCCTGCGCGCCGCACAAGCCGGGCGAGAAGATCTGGGCCTCCCACGCCTGACGAACGGGTCCTTGGTCCTTTGTGCTTAGTCCGTCCCTTGTCCACGGACCAAGGACCAAGGCCCAAGCACCAAGGACCACGTGGCGCCTAGCCACGTCGTGTATGCGCGCCGCGATGGTCGAACGTGTACTCGGCGAGTGGTGACTCGCCAGGTGGCGCAGCACTGGAGCGGACGATCAGGCGCATGGGCACTTCCGGCGCGCGGCGGATGAGCGCAGCGGGAAGCGCCATGATCAGTTCGCGGCTGCCCTCGGGCACGGGGATGTCCGACGCGCGGGCCCATTCTTCGCCGCTGTCGAGTCGCATGACGGCGTCGACGGCAGTGACACCGCTGAAATCCGCGCGCAATCTCGTGACCAAGACCTCATCGTCGTCCCAGACCGCGCACTGCACCGAGCCACCCGCATCCATCGCATAGGCACGGACGCGCACGCCGTCTCGAGCGAACTGGTTCAGCAGGCTGTCGGTGACGAACGCCTGAAAGCCGCCTGTGCGCGCCACATCGCCGATGCTGCGCCGCAGGCGATCCACGTCGGCGAGTAACTCCGTGCATGCGCTGCACGCGAACACATGCGCCTCGATCCGCTCCATGTCGTCGGGAAACACATCGGCCGTCCAGTAGTCCGACAGCTCGCCGATCGACAGGCAGACACCCGGACCCGCGGTCATGCCGGCCTCCCTGCTTCCAGACAGTCACGCATCGCCGCAACGGCACGATGGCGCGCCACGCGCACGGCGCCTGCACTCATGCCCATTCCCACTGCGATCTCGGTGGCCGAGCGCTCGACGTAGTACGTCAGCAGGAGAATGGTTCGTTCGCGCTCGCGCAGGGACGCGAGACACGGCCTGATGCGATCGGCGTCGAAGAGGCGCTCGTCGCGCGGCAGATCCACGGGCTCTCCGGCTTCGATGCGCATCTGTAAATGCTCCCGTCGTCGCTCCGTGCGTCTGAGGCCGGTCGCCACCATGCGGCTCGTGCTGAGAATGAACGAGCCGATCTCGTCGGGGTTCCGAATCTCTCCAGCTCTCAGACGTTCGATGGCAATGAGCATCACCTGCTGTGCGAGATCGTCGGCGGCCATGTCATCGTGAAGATGCCTCACGCCGAACAGACGGATCCGCCGCGCAAACCGTCGATACAACTCACCTTCGGCCGCAGCCGCGTGGCCGGCCGGCGCCGACGCCACTTCACGAGCGAGGTCGCCGTCGGGCCGATCCACGAAGGGCGCGGTGTCGGGACCAGTCATGCAGGCGACGGTACCAGCCGCCCGCACGGTGGTCAACCGATCGCCGCCGCTGGCGACTGTCAACTGATCGCCAGCGGGGCACCAAGCAATCGCTCCAGCACGTCGGCCGCGGCGCGCAGTGCCTCGCCTCCATCCCCGACGAACGCGGATCCATGCATGGCGGCGAGCACCTGTGGCTCGAGCGCGGCCAGCTTCTCCATGTGACCACGCGTCCGCGGCGTGAACGGCATGTAGTCCATCAGCACGGGGTGATTCTGGTACGTGGCCACGGCCTGTGCCCATCGACCGACCACGTCGCCGCTGGTGATCGGCTCGAGCTTCCCGAGTTGATGAAAGAGGTCCGAGCAGAACAGCACGCGGCTGCTCTCGTCGAATAGCACGCCCGCGTCCCATCCGTGCGGCAGATGAGGCGTTGGCACCCACTGCAAACGGTGTCGTCCGGTATTCAGGATTTCACCAGGCTTCAGCGCGCGGGGCGGACGGACGGCAAAGTCCTTTACGTTGACCATCGCGCCGACCTCGCCGCACGTCGCCTGTGCATCTGGCGCTGCCGCGAGCCACTCATTGAGCGCGCCGCATTCGTCCACCTCGAAGTGACTCCAGCTTATCCACCGCAGTGAGGCCGGATCGATCACGCGCGCGACAGCGCCGCGCACTTCCGGGAACATCCCGCGCATGCCGGTGTGAAAGAGCAGCGGCTCATCGTCCTTGACGAGGAAATGGTTGAATTCGAGGTCGAACTGGGGAACGTGAATCGAAAGGCGGAAGATGTCCGGTGCGATTTCGTCGATATCGGCCACAGTAGCCTCCTGACTAGCTGGTAGTTGGTAGCTGGTAGCCGGTAGCGGCTAGCGGACGGCTCGAAAGTACTGGCTACCAGCTACCACCTACCGGGCTTCTTCAGACAGGAGGTGTCACCACCGGCGCGGGTGTTACAGACGCAGATGTAGTGTCCGGCTTTAGCCGGACAGCCGCGAGACCCACGGATATAATCTCGCGACCGTGCCCTTGGACAGTGGCGCCCGCCTGGGTCCCTACGAGATCGACGGCCTGCTCGGAGCGGGCGGCATGGGCGAGGTGTATCGGGCACGTGATACGCGACTGAATCGCCCGGTTGCGATCAAGATCCTTCGCGACGCGCTCGCCGACGCATCGGTTCGCCGACGGTTTCAGAAGGAGGCGACCACCGCATCCGCCCTCAACCACCCGCACATCTTGACAGTGCACGAAGCAGGGGACATCGACGGCCTCCTGTATCTGTGCACGGAGTTCATCGACGGCGGAACGCTTGCGGACTGGAGAACCACAAGCCGTCGAACCTGGCGCCAGATCGTCGAACTCCTCGTTGGTGTCGCTGATGGTCTGGCGACTGCCCACGCCGCTGGGATTCTGCACCGCGACATCAAGCCCGTGAACATTCTGGTCACGACGAGCGGCTATGCGAAGCTCGCCGATTTCGGACTGGCGACACTCAACGACGCGATGTCGCCGGATCTGGTGACTCGGACCGTCAGCGAGTCGCAGACAGAAGCTGGGACGATCGCGGGCACGATTCCGTACATGTCGCCGGAACAGGCCGAGGGCCGGCCGCTCGACGCCCGCAGCGACGTGTTCGCGTTCGGCGTCGTGCTGTACGAGCTGCTCGCCGGTCGACGACCGTTCGAAGGCAAGAACGATGTGGCGGTGTTCCATGCGATCACTCACGAGACGCCGCCGTCGTTGCCCAGCGAATTGCCGCACGCGCTGCGACTCGTCGTGGAGAAGGCGCTCGAGAAGGATCCCGCCGATCGATATCAGTCCATGCGCGAGCTCGTCGTCGATCTGCGCAAGCTCGTTCGCCAAACTTTGCTGGATACAGTCGCCCCCAGTCCGCCCAGGATGTCGCAGCGGAAGTGGGCGGCCGTTGGGATCGCAGGACTACTCGTCGCCGGCGTGATGACGTGGTTCGCGACCGGCCTGCGCCCGGCTACGACACCGGCGCCGGGATCAGTGCGCACGCTGGCGGTTCTTCCGTTGAAGATGCTGCAGCAGAATACGGCCGACGATCACATCGGCCTCGGCCTGACCGACACGATTATTGCCAGGCTCGGACAGATCGGAGGTGTGATCGTCCGCCCGACCAGCGCGGTGCGGAAGTACGGCGCCGCCGATGCGGATGCGCTGAAGGCGGCTGGGGAGCTGCAGGTCGATGCCGTCCTCGACGGGACCGTGCAGCGCGCAGGCGAGCAGTTGCGCGTGAACGTGACGCTCCTGCGCGCGAGTGACGGCACATCGTTGTGGAGCGAGACATTCAACGTCGGCTTGAAAGACATGTTCACGCTCGAAGACGAGATCGCCGGCAAAGTGGTCTCACAGCTGCGCTTGCGGCTCAGCGCGGATGAGCGGCTGCGCCTCACCAAGCATCACACGGCAAGCCCTGAGGCTTACGAGTACTACCTGAAAGGCGTCGCGACGTTCGGTTCGGCCGGTGCGGCATCTCCGACTACGTTGGGAAACGTCGAACCCGGCGTGAAGCTGCTCGAGAAAGCGGTGCGGATCGACCCGAACTATGCGGTGGCGCACGCACAGTTGGCCTGGGGCTATGCCTGGCTTGGACTGATGACGCCGGCAGGGAAAGCGATGGTGAATCGCGCCCGCGACGCGCTCGCTCGGGCTGAAGCACTCGACCCTGATCTGGCGGAGTCGCACGTGGCGCGTCATCTCCTCCTCTGGAGCGCGTACGAAGGTAATCAGATGCTTCCCGCATTCGAGGAGCTTCGGACGGCTCAGCGACTCAACCCGAACGTTGCGCATCTCGAGCTCGGCTCGTTCTACGGGCATCTCGGGATGGTGGAGCCCGCAGTTAAAGAGCTGACGCGGGCGCTCGAAATCGATCCGACCAACGACTCGGTCCGGGCTGAATTGGCGAACCTCTATTGGTACAGCGCGCTGTACGACGAGGCCATCGCTGAGAATCAGAAGCTCGTTCGACCGATTGCATGGGCGTTTTACTTCTACGTCGGTGCGGGGCGCTTCGACGAGGGCCAGCGGCTCATCGACGCAGCGCTCGCGCAGAATCCGAAGGACGGGTTGGCGAAAGGCGGCCGCGCCCTGCTCTTGGCCCATCAGGGGAAACATGCCGAGGCGCAACAGTGGCTCGACCCCATCACCGACGATTTCCGGATGGACCGCAGGTTCCACCACGCGGCATATCAACGCGCCTGTATCTCCGCTCTCGCGGGAGAGGTCCCGAACGCAGTCAAATGGCTCGATGACACCGTCGCGACGGGAATGCCAATCTATCCTGCGTTCGCCCGCGATCGCTGCTTCGACCCGATCCGCCGCGACGCACGCTTCGAGCAGTTCATGGCGAAGCTGAAGCCGGTCTGGGAGGAGTACGACCGCAAGATGCGCTTCTAGCGCGTGCCCGCCTAGTGGAGGTCGATGCCCGACTTTCTCGCCTTCAATGCGTGCGACACCACTCGTGCGATCTCAGCGGCCGCAGTGTCGGGAGTCCTGCCTGACGGATGAATGCCGCAGATAGCCGTCGTGCAGGCGTGATCGAGAGACGACGCCCAGCGGAAGCGTCCGGCGGCATCGCGCCCGTATGTGATGTACGCCGAAAGCGTATTGAGCCCGGTGCCGGGACGTTCACCGATCAGGTGCACGACGACTTCGGCGCGCGATATCTCACCGACGTGATACCCAGCTCGAACCCGCCCGTTCTCGATGACCACCGCGTTCTCCCGGACGCGACATTCTTCGCTCGCGAGCTGTTGCCGAAGTGGCGGCACGAGGGCACGCACATGTTCATTCACCGCGTTCGCATTCAGACCGTCCGACACGACCAGGAGCACGTCGCCAGCTTCCAAGCCAGTCGGCCTCGCGAGCGTGCCCGCATCGGTGTCGCGCAGCCGTTCTCCCGAAACCGGACGCGACAGGTACTCGTCTCGACTGGCGGCTTGTGTTCGTACACGCACATGACGCGGAAGCGCTGACCCAATGACGCTGTCTTCCAGCCCGGCATACAGCGAGCGCCTGGCATGGGAGTAGATAGCATCGAGGCGCGCTTCGGGCGTGCCAGCGGGTGTCGAGCCGTCGCCCAGATCGAAGCCGCGCGCGCGAAGTATTTGGAGCCGCCGACGTCCCTCATCGGTCAAGGCGCCGGTGCTGCGGTGATCGCCGCATGCCTTGGCGTAAGAGGCGTAGACGCTGGCGGTGGAATCGTCTCCATGCGCCAACGCGTCATCGAAGACATCGATCGACCTCAGACGCTGCTCGTATGCCGACGTCATTCGACGGCCGCTACTCTCGCGGAGGTGCGGGTGTTCGCGAAATGAGGTCGTCATGTATCCGAGCATGGGATCCGCGTTGCCGGCGACTGCCATCACATACGCCGGATGTGCGCGTCTAACCACGCGGGCCGTCAGAGCGTGGAGCTCGCGAGGCGCGATGCCCATATGAAACGTCGCACACACATCCAGGCCCATCGTCAGTCCATGGAGCTTGGCCATGAAGCAGTCTTCGAGACAGGCACGTTCCAGCTGCGCGCCGGTTCTGAAGACTTCAGGCCCGATGAACCCTGCGACGTCGTTGATGATCGTCCACACGCCGGTCTGTTGCTGAAGGTGCCTGGCCACGCCGTAGGTGCGCGCTTCGAGCGTGACCATGTCGATGCCTTCGGCAGCGCCGTTGGTGACTTCCGCACCTTGGCCGGTCTCGAAATACAGGCCCGGAAAGTCGCGAGCCAAATCGAGCACGCCGTCGACATCCATCCCCACCATGCCGGTCAGTGCCGTTGATGTTCCGGCAAGGCTCTGGAATCCGACATCCACGCGCGTGCGCTGTCGTGCGCGGTGTTGCTTCACGAGGTCCGACAGCACGCAGAAGCGCGTGGGCAGAGCCAACCGATCGATGACGCGGGCCAGCACTTCTTCTAGCCGAATGATGCTGTCGATGTCATCGCTCGCAGGATTCACCCCAAGGATGACGTCGCCGCACCCGTAGGTGAGTCCCTCGAGGATGGACAACAGCACTTCATCCTCATCGTCACCGGGGCTGTTGGGCTGAATGCGTGATCCGAAGTGAGTGGGTGAGCCAACGGCGATGCCGTTGTCCGGCGCAGGAAGCGGATTGAAGACTCGCGCACAGACGAACGCGAGCTCTTCGTCAGACATTACCTTGGCGCACGCCGCGATCGTCTCGCTGGTGAGCCCGCGCCGGTAACGAATCAGCCATGCGCCGCCGTCTGCGCCGAGCAGCCGCGCTTTTACATCGCTGACGGTCAACAGATCCAATGCATCGGCCGTGTCACGATCGACGGATCGAGCCAGGACCTCACTGACCCCATCGTCAACGAGCGTGTGTGAACGAATGGTGTGAAGCGAGGTGCCGAGAATGGCCCGGCGCGCCTCCGCGCGAACGTAGTCGTCGTGCGTTCCACCGACGGCGAGGTCGCCCTCTTTGAAGGCATTCGCCAGCGTCAGCGTCAGACGCCACTCGTTCACCGCTTGTCGACGAGAACCTTGCCTTCTTTCAGCACCACCTTGGTCTTCAGCATCTCGTAGATGTTCAACGTCGGATTGCCGTCGAGCAGGATGATGTCGGCGAGCTTGCCCGGTTCGAGGGTTCCTATCTGATCGGCCATGCCAACGAAGCGTGCGGCGTTTGGCCCGATGATTCGGTGGATGTCGGCCATCGAGAACATCAGGCTGAATGACTTCAGCTCGTGCTCGAGAACCACGAGATCGGCCGCATTCTGATCGGTCGAGTACGAGATCGTCTGGTGATTCGGGTCGGCATCCCAGATGCGCCGCGCGTTGACGATCGTGTAACCAGCCTCGGTACCGAGCGCACGTCCCTTCGCATCGCGATTCGCACCGGCGATCGCTTCTGGCCATGGCTTTCCGTCGCGAAAGCGAGTGGTGTTGTCTTTCGGCCACTGGACGGCCGCCGGTGCTGCGGAGAGCGTGTCAACGTTGGGCGCGCCGAATGCGATCAGGCCGGCGACGATCGACCCGGTTTGCGTGACGCGCTCAGCCTGCTCGTATGTTGTGAAGTCCTTATTCGGCAGATGAACGAGGCGTGTCACGCCGGCATCGACGGCGGCCACCATGGCCGGGCTGCTCACGGCGTGCACGTTGACCTGTACACCCAGCTTCTTCGCTTCTTCCACGATCGCCTTCAGAACTTCGATCTCAGGCTGTGGCGGTGCGGGCTCGGGTGTCAGTCCAATCTCACCGGTGTGCTTGACGCCCTTGGCGGCGAGCGCCTGCACCGCAGCGCGCGCTTCGGCTGGTGTCTGACGAAGGTTGATCTGTCCAGACGGGATGATACGCGGACCGATTTCACCCTTCTCGATGCGATCGCGCAATGCGAGGTTCTGCTCCGCGGGGCCGCCGCCGGCGAGCACCGTTGTATAGCCCGCTTCGATCAGCGACTTCATCTGATCGGCGTTGTAATTGTTCACATGCTTGTGGCCATCGATGAAGCCGGGCATCGCGCTCATGCCCTTCGCGTCGATGATCCGCAGCCCTTGCGTCGGCCCGCCTTCGCCAGACGGCTTCGGCGAGGCAGGCGCCGGGCCGGCAGTGACTGAGACGATCTTCCCGCCCTTCACGATGATGGTGCCGGAGTCGATCACCTGGCCTGAGCCAACGATGATTCGCGCATTGGTGATCGCCACGTCCTGCGCCGCCGCCGCGGCCGGCGCGACCAACGACGCGCCGACCAGTGACGCGACGACGAGACACGCCGCTCTCAGCCGTTTCCTCATGTCCTCACCTCGTCGATGGCGTTGACCGCTTGTCGATGACGACTGTCCCTTCTTTCAGCACGACTTTCGTCTTGAGCATCTCGTAAACGTTCAGCGTCGGGTTGCCATCGATGAGAAGGATGTCGGCGAGTTTGCCTGGCTCGAGCGTCCCGATCTGATCGGCCATGCCGACATACCGCGCAGCGTTTGGTCCGATGATCCGGTGAATGTCGGCCATCGAGAACATCACGCCGTACGACTTCAGTTCGTGTTCGAGGACGACCACGTCGGTGGCGTTCTGATCGGTGGAGTAGGAGATCAGCTGCCGGCTGGCGTCGGCATCCCAGATGCGGCGGGCGTTGACGAGGGAGTAGCCGCCCTCGGTGCCGAGCGCGCGGCCCTTCTCGTCCCGGTTGGCGCCGGAGATCGCCTCTGGCCACGGCTTGCCGTCGCGGAACCGGGTGGTGTTGTCCTGCGGCCACTGTACCTGCGCGGGCGCGGGAGACAGCCGATCGATGTAGGGCGCACCAAATGCAATCGCGCCGGCGACGATGGAGCCGGTCTGGGCCACGCGATCTGCCTGATCGTAAGTCGTGAAGTCCTTGTTCGGGATGTGCACCAGACGCGTCACGCCGGCGTCGATCGCGGCGACCATGGCTGGACTGCTCACCGCGTGTACGTTCACCTGTATGCCGGTCTTCTTTGCTTCGTCCACGATGGCTTTGAGCACCTCGATCTCGGCCTGAGTCGGACCGGGCAGCGGCGTCAGCGCGATTTCGCCGGTGTGCTTGATGCCCTTCGCCGCCAGCGCCTGGACCGCCGCACGCGCCTCGACGGGGGTCTGCCGGAGGTTGATCTGGCCGGACGCGATGATGCGCGGACCTGTGAATTCGCCCTTCTCGATCCGATCGCGCAGCGCGATGTTCGTGTCGGCTTGTCCGCCGCCGGCGAGGACGGTGGTGTAACCGGCCTCGAGCAGCAGCCGCATCTGCCCGGCTGCATTCTCACCGTTGCTGACGTGCTTGTGGCTGTCGATGAAGCCCGGCATCGCACTCATGCCCTTGGCATCGAGCGTCCGCAGGCCCTGTGTTGGCGCCGCTCCGGCGGTGACGGAAACGATCTTTCCGCCCTTGACGATGATGGTGCCCGAGTCGATCACCTGGCCGGACCCGACGATGATTCGCGCGTTGGTGATGGCGAGGTCCTGCGCGGCCGCGATGGCCGGAAGGATGATGACGACGGCGATGGCCAGAAGAAATAGTCTTTTCATAGCGTCGCGATAGTACTTCACCTCACTTCTTGTCGAGCAGATCCGCCAGCGCGCGGGCTCGCTCGACGACGCTGTTGCGTTCGAGCAACTCCTGTCTGGTCGTTTCCGGCATCCCGAAATTCTGCGCGACGATGTTCACGAACTCATCGTCGTCGAGTGAGGGATCCGGCGGGTCGACGCCGAGCGGCAACAGCGTGACGAGCGCATTCTCGATGCGATTCCGCAGCGTGCTGAGGGCGAGGCGGTCTTCCTCCTTCAGCAGTTCAGGAACCACCTCGATGCGCGCGAGACGATACGGCTTGCCCGTGTTCGCGGGTGCGCCATCCTCACTGACGATGCGGAATGTGGTCAGGCCGCGGAGCAAGATGACGTAGCGTCCATCCGGCAGTTCGTCATACTCCTGGATGGTACCCACGCAGCCGACGCCGTAGATCGGCGGGCGTCCCTCATAGTCCTTCTCGAAGCCGGGACGCAGGCGCACCATGCCGATGACCTTGTTGCCCTTCAGCGCGTCGGCAATCATCTCCCGGTAGCGCGGCTCGTAAATCACGAATGGCCGCGACACGCCGGGGAAGAGCGACGTCTCGGGCAACGGAAACAGTGGAATCTCTGCAGGAATAGGCGCTATAGGCGCCGGTTGCTGGAGGGCACGAACGACGAGAATGACAGTGATGACGAGGGCCGGCACCGGCCCAGTTTAGCCGGTCGCCGCAAATACCCTCCGGGGCGTAGGAAAAAGCTCATTGGCGCTGACTTCTGTGCGCTCTGCGCCGCCTAGCTACAGGAAGACCTGCGATTGTCGGCCCGAAACACCCGGAACGGGGATTGCGATTCTCCTGCTGAGTTGCGTGTCTGAGAAGCCGATTGAACCGTTGAAGCCATCCGTCAACCATGATCGCAGCGGTCTGTGGGCGACAGACCCGCTCGACGAATTTTCCTCCGAGCGGCCAGGGTCGATAAGCCCGGCGACCCCTCTCCCCACGCCGAACACGCGCGTTCGCCCACGCCCCGCGGTTCGCCGACCGGAGCCACGTCGCGCGAACCTGGCGCTCGAGCCCGTTCCGCCCGGGCCCGACGTGAAGAATCGACGAGGGCTCTGGTCGTTCGCATCGGGTTCCGCCTTCGGTGCGCTAGGGTGTGTAATTCTGTTCTCGTGGCTGACCACTTCGCAGCAGCCCAGAGCCGAGCAGTTTGTTCATGCGTCGGAGCCCGTTTCTCAGGCGCCGCCGCCGACGCCGGTTTCTTCTTCCGTATCGGTGACGCCGCCGGTGGCCGAGCGGGCATTTCCGAAAGCGAGCGAGGAGCCTGCTAAGAAAGAATCTTTCGTCGGCTCATTGCGGATCGACTCGACGCCACCAGGGGCGCGTGTGTTCATCGATCGCCAGGAGGCCGGCGCCACTCCACTCGTCGTCTCGGATCTCAGCGCCGGGTCACACGCGGTCCGTGTTGAAGCCGACGATCACCTGCCGTGGTCCTCGGCCATCCGGGTCATCGCCGACCAGCGGACACGCGTTTACACCACACTCGCTCCAATCGACAGCGCGCCAGTTCACCCTTGACGCCGCGGGTTTGCGTCTAGAATGAGGCCCTCCGACGTGGCTCAGGGCAGGTCCCTGTGGAGGTCCTTATGCGCATCCGACTGCTGGTGTTCCTGGCGATAGTGGTCCCCGCGGTGGCCGCGGCTCAGGAGAAACTGCCGCCCGACATTCACCCAGTGACCCTATCGAGACTGCCGCCGGTGACGCCGGCCGATCTCGATGCCGAAGGGCAGAAACTGCTCGCCGCCAGGACCAGCGTGACCCCCGGACCCGGTCCCGGCCACGTGACGATCTACAGCCCGAAGGTGGCGGAAGGGCTCGGCGCGATCGGCCGCGCGCTCGGCGTGCCGCGCGGCGACACGTTCCGTTTCGGCGTGCGCAACTACCAGCTGATCGTGCTCATCACCGCACGCGAGATCGATCAGCAATACGAGTGGTCGGCGCACGAGCCGGCCGGACTGCGCGCCGGTCTCGAGCAGTCGGTGATCGATGTCGTGAAGTACGACCGTCCGGCAACCGGCGTCGGAGAGAAGGATGCCATGCTGATCAACTTCTGCCGCGGTCTCCTCCGCGAGCACCGGATCAGCAGCGAGCTGTGGGCGTCGATGGTCAAGGAGTTCGGACGTCAGGGCACCATCGAAATCATGGCGCTGATGGCCGACTACTTCACGGTGGGGATGATGATGAATGCGGCCGATCAGCACCTGCCGCCGGACCGCAAGGCGCTGATGCCGCCGCTCCCGCCGCTGACCCGCTCGCGATAGCTGTAGTGTCCGGCTTTAGCCGGACCTAATGAGTGAGCGCGTAAAGAACCACGTTGATCCCAACAGCGTAGGCGTCGGGTGAGAACTTGTAGAAGTACTGCGGATCCTCGGCCTCGCGCTCCCAGCCATCGGGGATGTCGCTGTTGTGGACCATCACCACCATCAGTCGTCCGTGCGTGTCGGCGATGCCTTTGACCTCGACGACGGCACTGTCCTCTCCACGTTCGGAGATGCCGCCGCCGCTGCGTCGCCAGTACTGGATCGACGCCATCTGGTGCACTTCCTTCACCGTGTACATCATCTGCCAGATCGGATGCGTCATCGGCAGGTCGCGAATCGGATACTGCTCGCGCGGCAGGACGCGTCCGATTTCCTCGTCCCACTGTTCGCCGGCACGTGTGCCCCAGTAGTCCGAGACGAACAGGAAGCCGCCCTTCTCGAGATACTCACGCAGCTTCAGCACTTCCTCATCCGAGAAGCGGGCGGAGCCGCCGTCTTCGACGAGGATGTAGGGACACATGAAGAGCGAGGGCTCCAGGGCCGAGACCGTGATGTAGTCGGGATCGCCGGTCTTGTCTTTGGTGATGCGCGTGCGCGTCAGCTCGCCGAGGCGGACGCTGAAGTTGATGTCGGCGCCAGGGTAGTCGGTGCTCCAGCCGCGCTTCTCACGATGATCGCTCATGAACATCAGGCGGCAATGATTGAATCCGCCGACGAAGGTAGTGGAGGTCGGATGCTTCGGCACGCCGTAGAAGCCGTAGCCGCCGCGCCAGATCTGCGCGTCGGCGAGGCCCGCCACGACGACGAGCCCGCCGATTGCGCCCACCAGGATCCGCGCAGGCGAGCGGCGTCTCATGGCATTCTCCCCCACGAGTCAGCATACCGCTGTTGCGGATCGGGTGTGTTAGATGACAGCTGGCCGTGCGCTCCTACTCGGTCGATGTGCTGCCCGTGGTTGCCATGAGCCGCGACCGAACCCACAAATGCACAGGGTCACGAACGTAGAGCTTCAGCAGCGCCGCTCGCGCCGCCTCTGCACCGTCCTTGTCGCCGGCCTTTTGGGCAGCCGCGGCGATCTGCCTCCGGCATTCCGCATCGAAGGTCAGGCATTGCTCGAAGTGCCCTTTTGCGGCTGCGTAATCGCGCTTGGCGATGGCCGCCATTCCCAACCCGTAATGCATCGCCGACTGCGCGTTGACATCATCCTTGCGCTCATTCGCCTGCTGCTGAAGATCCATGGCCGTCTTTGCCGCAGCATCAGAGGCGCTTGTCGCCGCTTCCGCGGCAACGCGGACGCGCAGCGCCTGCTGGCGCAGATTGCGCGACACTCCGGCCGGCAGCTCGCCGCCGTCAGCGCGCTTGAGCGCGGCGTCGACCACCGGCAGCGCTTCGCGCGCGCGGCCCAGGTCAACGAGAATCCCCGCACGATGCACCGGCACGAACGCCACGGCGGGCATCGCATCAGTCATCTTTTCCAGATCACTGTAAAGCGACAGTCCGGGGGCGGTCTTCTTCTGCGCGATCGTCATGACTGCCCGCAGTTCGTCCGCACCGAGCTTGTCGAGCGGCCGGGTTGCGGCGGCCTTCTCCTTGGTGAGTGCATCGAGCGCGCCGGCCGCGTCGCCGGCGAAGTATCTGGTATAGGCGATGCCGTCCCACGCGGGGAAGAACTGCGGCGACAAGTCGAGGGCCTTTCGGAATGCGGCCTCGGCCTCTTTGAACTTTCCGGCGGCCAGCAATGCTTCGCCGAGTGAGTCCTGCGCATTCGGCTCCTGCGGCAACGCGTTGGCATAGTCAGTGAACGCCTTGACGGCGCCGTCGGTATCGCCCTGGCGCAGCGCCGCGTAGCCAAGCATGTTGTTGGCGCCTCCGGCCGCCGGGTCGAGCTCCACGGCCCGCCGCAGCGCGGGCACGCCGCCGCCGTAGTCCTCGTCGTTCAGCAGTTGCGTTCCGAGCAGGTAGTGACCACGCCAGTCCGCAGGCGTCAATTCGACCAGCTTCGCGTACGCGTCGCGCGCTTTCGCCGATTCACCCTGTCGTGCGGCAAGCAGCCCCTGCACCAGGGTCCGTTCCGCTTCCGGTAATGCCGATGCGGCACTCGCGGCCGACTCGACCTCCTTGAGACCCTCGGCTCCCGGGGTTGCCTGCCCGTGATACGCGTGCGCCAAAACGAAGTCCGGATCGACCTTGAGCGCCTGGGCAAACTCCGCGCTGGCTTCTGCCGCTCGCACATTGACCAGCAGGGCCTCGCCCTTCTTCAGGTGTGCGACCGCTTCTGGCGATTTGGATGTGATCGAGATTACTGCCTTGTCGGGGGCAGCCGAGGGTTGCGATTGCTGCGCAGTGCTGCTCGAGCATGCCGAGACGGCAAGCACGACTATCAGGATCAGGGGCCTCATGGGAACTCCTTATCGGACTGTAAAAGTGCGGATCACGACAACGACACGGGCTCAATGCGGGAGCGATCCCCGTGCCGCGTAGTCCAATAAGTCGAAGCGCGGGGGAAGATGCGGGAAGGTCGGCACCATCCTAGTCGAGAAGTGGGGTGGCCGCGGCAAACGGCGAAGAATAAATGGGTGCCGGAGGGCAGCTCTTGCGTACACACTCCAGTCGGGTCAGACCATTGAAGGCGTCGTCATTCGTGGTTATTTCTTCTGATTGAGTTTGTAGGCCGCCGCGGGCGCGAACAGGTCGTCGTTCAGCGCGCCGGTCTCGACGCTTCGTACTGCGGTTGCCATCGACATGATGCCCATGCGCGCGAGCGAGACGCCGAGCGGATTGCCAGCGCCGCCGCTGCCGTTCGAGCTCATCTTGATCTCGAAGTTGCTTTGTAGGTGTTCGACTCGCGGCGGATGCTCGTTTACCCAAAGGAACGCCGGCTCCCCGCGCCTCTTGACGACAGCGGCTGGGTCGCGAAGAATCACGCCCGACCAAGCAATTCGACCGGAGGTGAGAGATGCAGGTCAAGTCCCTCCGCTGGCTCTTTGCGGTTGTCGTTGCGCCGCTTTCCGCATTCGTCTTGTCGATGACTATCACGCGCGCTCAAGGGGGCGGCGAGCAAGCGAGTTCACCCCCGGTTGCGCAGTCCAGCGCCGCCGCTGTGCGCGGCGAGTGGGAAACCCAAATGGCTCGCACGCTGGTGTCCATCCAGAACGCGTTACGACGCGAGGAGACCCCGCCGACCACGTTCATGACGCTCGCCGTCGAACTCGGACGGCCGATGGTGGTTGTCGCGATCTACGTCGGTGTGCTCATCGGGCTGCTCTGGGCGTGGTCCCGATGTCTGCGGCTCTTTCCTCGGAAAGGGACCCTCGTCTCGTTTGAAGATCTCACGGTCCCGCGTTCAGACCGTCCAGAAAAGAGCAGGATCCTCACACAACTCATCCTCGACCTGCTGCAGAACCCTCGACCGGTGCAGATGTCCGATCTGCAAATGGACATCATGCCTGGCCTCAAAGAACCTGGCTTCGGCAATCTTCAGCCGGCCATCACAATGGTCTCCGTCGCTGAGTACGAGCCATCAGAAAATCCGATGAAGATCGGAATGGTCGAGTTCTCAATTCGCGATTTGCATGCGCTCTTCTCGCGCTACTTCGCCAGACCTCACAATCAATATCTGGAAGGTTGGCTGATCGCGGAAGATGGCGGGTTTGACGCGGGTGCCCGTCTCGTCAACTATGCGCGCAAGCCGGTTCTCCGACCACGCCGACCAGAGCGAAGCGGTCAATCGGACAGTCACTCGCCTCGGCGTCACACCGACCTGACGCAGGAGCCCGGTGACGACGCTGATTCGCCACTCGAGTGGAGGGTTCGGAAAGGCGGAGATGGTGCTCGATTCGAGGCTATCGCCGATCTCGCCGCGCAGATCCTGGTTGATACGGGCAACTCCACGTTGACCAACAGCTGGCAGAGCTTCCGTTGCTTCAACCGGGCACTGAGCTTACGGGATGATCAGGAAACCCCGAAACCGCGCGCCGATCACCAGCGGAGCGGACCATCGACGCTGACCGCGGCGCGCGGCCATCTGGAGCGCGCTGTTGCCCACGACCCTTCGAATTGGATCGCGAGATTCAGCCTGGCGCTGACGCTGAGTCGGGACGACGAGGCCGACGTGGCGTTGAAACATCTCATCATGCTCGAGAAGGTCGTGAAGAGGGCATGGAGCTCCGTCCGCCTCAAGAGAGATTCCGAGGCCTATCACAGGCTTCGTGCCGAACGACCGGCGTTCTGCAATGTCGTCGATCACTTGAAGGACTATCCGGAATGCGCCTTTCTGATTCTGTATAACAAGGCCGTGGCTCTGCAGAATGTGGATGCCAATCGTCTGGCGGAGTCACGAGAGGTGCGTTCGCTGGAACACGCCGCAAATATCTTCGCGCAGATATCTCGCCTCGATGCGCAGCGTGACGTGCATCTTGAAGATCCGTACCCTGAAATCGCGAAGTATGAGCGGTTGTCGGACCGATCGCGCGTCGAGTTGAGTTTGTACGCATTGAGCGCCCTGGCCGATCTTTTGGCGGATGCTCCGGAAAGCTTGGCGCCGCCACCTGGTCTGAACAGAAGTCTGAGCCGGGCGAATCAGATCAAGGCGCTCCTCGAAGCCGTCGAAGGTCTCTGTGAGAGGAAGCAGGAGGAGCATTGGCGTTCGCTTCAGACTGCTCGCGCGGTGACGCTGACCGCGCATGCGTCCGCGCTCGAGAAAGAGGGCCGGTTATCCGACGCGCGGGACGCGCTGCTCAGCGCGCTGGCCGCCGAACCCCGGTTCGTCAAAGCCTCGCTCCGCCTCGCTGAGTTCTACTTGAAACAGACCGGGCCAACGTGGCTGTTACATGCGAAATCGATCCTCGAACACGTACTCGACGTCAACCCTGCCTGCGAGCACGCGGCAGTCCTGCTCCAGCGACTGAACGCTGATCCCGCACTCGCGGCGGTATAGCGGGTAGGGAGAGATCGGCGGCGTTCCGGTTGTTGCAGCCGCAGCCGACGCGTTAGATCTCGAGCTTGCCGGTGCTGTCGCCGAAGCTGTCCTGATGCACACCCAGTTTGTCGAGCAGCGAGAGCATCAGGTTCGACATCGGCGTATGCGCCGGGAACGCGAGATGGCGATCGCCCTTCAGCTGGCCTGACGCGCCGCCGGCGACCAGGATCGGCAGCGGATCGTGATCGTGCTGGTTGCCATTGCTCATGCTGCTGCCGTAGAGCACGACTGAATGATCGAGCAGGCTGCCGTCGCCGTCCGGCGTGGCCTTCAATTTCTCGAGGAAGTAGCCGAGCATCTGCACGTGATAACGATTGATCTGCGCGAACGTGTCCATGCGCGCGCGGGCGTTGGAGTGATGCGACGAGGTATGGAATCCATCGCGGACGCCGCTGCCAGGATACACCGCGCCGCTCGTATCGCGCGCGTACATCATGGTCGAGATCCGCGTGATCTCCGCCTGGTAAGCGAGCACCTGCAGGTCGTACATCAACTTGATGTGATCCTCGAACGCCTCGGGCACGCCGACCGGCGCTTCCGGCACATCGGGATTGCTCGCCGACTGTTGCGTCGCCTTCTGAATGCGACGCTCGATCTCGCGAACGTTGTCGAGATACTCGCCGAGCCGCGCCTTGTCGCCGGCGTCCAGACCGCTCTGCAGACGCGACACCTTGTCGGTCACCGAATCGAGAATGCTCTTGTCCTGCTGCTTGCGCGATAGACGCTGCGCCGCGTTGGTGCCGTCGCCAAACAGCCGCTCGAAGACGACCTGCGGACTGTTCTCCATCGGCAGCGGCAGCGTGTCGTTCTTCCACGAGATGGTGTTGTAGTAGGAGCAGCCGTAGCCGGCGCCGCAGTTGAGCGCCACTTCCTCGATGCAGACTTCGATCGATGGTAGCGGCGTGTCCTGACCGATCTTCTCGGCCAGCACCTGGTCCACTGTCTTGCCGCCATGCACGGTGCCCTTCTCGGGGTGCGCGCCACTGAGGAACACCGCCGCCGAGCGCGCGTGATCGGCGCCGGCGTCCGACCCCTTGCCGCCGGCCAGCGGGTGGGCGAGGTTGCTGACAACAACGAGGCGGTCGCGAAGCTTTTCGAGCGGCTTGAGCGTTTCGGTGAAGGCGAACCCGGAGCCTTCCGTCGCCGGCATCCACTTGTCCATCGTCGCGCCATGCGGGATGTAGATACCGCAGAAGCGGCTCTTCGGCAGGGCCGCGGTCCTGACCAGCGGCGTGCCCGCCGGGATCATCGAGTCGAGCAGCGGCAGCGCCAGCGTGACGCCCATGCCACGGAGGAAGGTGCGACGTGCTAGATGCTTCTTCGTAATGAACGACATAGCGTCAGCTCTTTACTTTCATCTCGAACGGCGCGCTCTTCACCACGCCGAGGATCAAATCCGACAGACGATAGCGGTTCTTCGCCGCCTCGCGCATGATGGTGCGCACGGCCGGCATGTCGTAGTACTTCATCTCGCGGCCGACACCGTACATCAACAGCTTTTCGGTCATCGCGGTCACGAACACATCCTGGCGATCGAGCATTGCCTTGCGCAGGCTCGACGGCCCGTTCAGCGGCGTGCCGTCGACGAGCTGTGCCGATGCATCGATAGGGACGCCCTCATCGATGGTGCGCCAGCGGCCGACGGCGTCGAAGTTTTCCATCGCCAGCCCGATGGGGTCCATGATGTTGTGGCAGCCCGCGCATGTCGGACTCGCGCGATGCTGCTCGATGCGCTCACGCACCGACTTTGCGGTGGCGGTCGGCTTTTCCTCGAGCGGCGGCACATCAGGTGGTGGCAGCGGCGCTTGCGTGCCGATCAGATTCTCGAGAATCCACTTGCCGCGCATGACTGGCGACGTGCGGTTTGGATTTGACGTGACCAGCTGCAGGCTGCCGTGCCCGAGCAGGCCGCGGCGCGCGTCGCTCGGCACCGGCACGCGGCGGAAATCCGGACCGTAGATGTTGGGAATGCCGTAGTGGCGGGCGAGGCGCTCGTTGACGAACGTATAGTCCGAATCGAGCAGGTCCAGCACCGAGCGGTCCTCGCGGATCACGCTCTCGAACAGCATCTCGGTCTCGCGCTGGAAGGCCTGACGCAGGTTGTCGTCGAAGTCAGGAAAAATCGTGACGTCGGGATTGGCGTTCTTGAGCTCTCTCAGAAACAGCCACTGGTTCGCGAAGTTAGTGACGAGCGACCGCGACTTCGGGTCGGCGAGCATACGCCGCGTCTGCCGTTCGAGAACAGCGGGTTGATGGAGCTTGCCGTCGATCGCCAGCCTCAGCAGCTCCTCGTCGGGAATCGACGACCACAGGAAGAACGACAGCCGCGAGGCGAGCTCGGTGTCGCTGACGCGATAAGCGACCTTCGGTGCGACGCCGACGGGCGGCGGTTCAAAGCGGAAAATGAATTCGGGATCGGCGAGGATGCGCCGCAGCGCCATTTCGATGCCGGCCTCGAAGTTGCCGGCCTTGGTCCGCTCTCCCTGATAGAACGCGATCAGCGGATCGACGTCGGCATCAGTCGGGGCGCGGCGATAGGCGCGGCGAACAAGTGAGGAAATGATCTGTTTCGCGCACGCCGCTTCGTCGGCCTGCGCACTCGGACGACAGGTGAACACGCGGCGCCGGCTCGGCGTGTCGCCGAGGCCAGTCGCGTTGTACGGTCCGGTGATGACGACGCGCGAGAGATGTGGTGCGGTGGTGTAGCCGTACTGCATTCCGATGAACACGTCGTAGGTGCTCGACACCGGCCGGCGAACGAGGTCTTCGTTGATGGTGTTCGACTTATTGAGGAACGCGACGCCGAGCGTCTGCGGCCCGGCCTTGACCTTCAGCTTGAATTCGAGGCGGATGTCGGGGGTCATCTTCACCCGCTCTTCGATCGGATCGGTCGGCTGCGGCTTTGCCGGATGCGATCCCTTCGACTCGCGCATGAAGAACATCGGCACTTCGTCGAGCTTGAACAGCTTCACGCGCTGGCCGTTCAGGGTCACCTCGAGCTCTTCGCCTTCTGCGCCCTCGCCGAACACCTGCCCGAAACTCAGTTTGAGCAGTGCCAACCGGATCGAATACTCGCCATCGACCGGGAAGTTGTGCGTGATAGTGGTGCCGCCCCGTGTGCCGAGCGGCATGCCGTCGAGCGTCTGGTTCTGACTGAGATCGCCTTTCACTGAGTAGGTGACCTGCGCCGGTGCGGCGTCGCGTTCACCGACCGCGAGGCGGCTGATCTTCGCGGCCGCGGCGACGTAGCGCTCGAGCAGCGACGGTGACACACCGAGGACGTCGGCGATGTTGTCGAAGCCGTGGCTCGAATCGTCTGCCGGCAAAAGAATCGAGGAGTCCACGTCCAGGGCGAGCAGATCGCGGATGGCGTTCTCGTACTCGACGCGGTTCATGCGGTGCAGCGGCGCGCGGCCGGGATTGGAGCTGGCTGTGGCGACGCGATCGATCGCGGTCTCGATCGACCCGGCGAAGGTGTCGAGTGCCGCGCGCTCGGGGCGCTTGGCGCCGGCCGGCGGCATCATGCCGGCGCGGACCTTGCGAATCACTTTCTCCCATGTCTCGGCGTTGCCATCGATCGGCAAACCTTGCAGCGAGAGGCCGCCGGTCTTCAGGCGATCGTTGTGGCAGGTGACACAGTACTGATCCAGCACGGCCAGGCGGGCCTGAGGACCCGCCTCTACGGGTGGATCTTGTGGACCCGCCTCTACGTGAGCAGAGGCCCAGATGGCGGCGACGAAGGCGAGCGCGCTCGCGAGCAGAAGGCGATTCATTTCGCGCCCAGCTTCTTCAACAGCTCGATCGCCTCAGGCTTGGCCACCGGTGGACGAATCGCCAGGAAGGTGCCGCTGGCAAATGTCAACGGCGTGCGGCCGCCGGCGTCCGCCACATCGAGCTTCGCGCCGGCATCGGCGAGGATCTGGATGATCGAGGTCCAGCCACGATTCGCCGCACCATGAATAGCCGCGAGCTGCAGTGAGTTGGTCGCATTGACCGGGGCGCCCCGCTCGAGACACAGCTTCACGGCCGCGACGTAGTCGGCCTCGGACCGCGTGAACGTCTGCGCCGGAATCCAGTTGATCCCCGCTGCCGCCATCAGCGCCGTCGAGCCCTGCGTGGTCGCGATGTTCGGATCGGCGCCGTGCTGCAGTAGCAGCCGCATCACCTCAATGTCACCGGAGAGCGCCGCCCGGATGAATGGTGTCTGCCCGTCGAAGTTCGCCCACGACCCGTCGAACTGCATCAGCCCGTGTACCGGCGTCGTCTCGCTGCGCTGATTCGTATTCGCGCCCTTCGCGAGCAGCGCCGTGATCAGGTCGAGCGGATCGCGCCCTTCGTCATAGAGGAACGGGTACTTGTCGTGATTGAAGTTGCGCAGCTCGATGGCGGCGAACAGCGCTCCGCGCTTGTAGTCGTCGGTGAGGTTCGGGTCGGCGCCTTTCTCGAGCAGTTCGGCAGCCAGCGTGACCTGGCCGTTCAGCAAGGATATGAGCAGCGGCGAGGTGTGATTGCCGGCCGCTTGATTGATGTCGCCGCCGAGCTCCAGCAGCAGGCGCGTCATCGCCAGGTTGCCGTCGCGCACGGCGAACAGCAGCGGCGTCATGCCGCCGTCCTTCGTCGGGAGCGCCCGCTGACGGATGATGCCGTTCCCTGACGCGCCGCCGGCACGAGCCGGCACGTACTCACCTTTCGGCGTCGTGATTGTCGTCTGGGCTTTCACGTCCGCGCCGCGCGCGACCAGCAGCTTGACGATGTCGGGGTGGTTTTCGGTGACGGCCCACATCAACGCCGTCTGCGAGCGCACGGCGTCCTTGGCGTTGACGTTGGCGCCACGATCGAGCAGCAGCGTCACGGCATCGGCCTTGCCCGTGCGCGCCGCGGTCATGAGCGCGGTTTCGCCCCCCGGTGTCGCAGTGTTCACATCAGCGCCGGCGTCGAGCAGCCGGCGAAGGATCACGGTGTTGCCATTCAGCGCGGCGACGTGCATCGGCGTCACGCCGTATCGCGTCACAGCTTTCACGTCTGCGCCGCGTTTGATGAGCGCGTCGACAGTCTTGATGTCGTTGACGCGAACCGCCTGATGTAAGGGTGTCGAGCCGTCAGAGATGGCGGCGTTCCCGGAGGCGTCAGACAGGACGCGCGCGACTTGCGCGTGGGTGGCTGGACCGACCGCAAGCAGGAACCCGACGATCAAAAGATGGCGAGACGCGGTTGTCCAGTGCAGGCGGGTGAGCGGCATAGCGGGATTATTATGCCCCCGTCACCACGTCTTCAGAGCCCTGGTTTCAGGCGCACTGCCGAGGTGCCATTCTTTACTTCCGTATCGTGCCGGTGACGCCTTCGGGCGAGCACTTGAACGGCTCGATCTTCAGCGCCGACGGCGCGTACTCATTCAACGATCGCGGGAACGCCTGCGTGAAGAACTCCGGATCGGTGAGGTCAATCTCCACGACCAGCCGCTGACGCGCGGCGTCGAGGTGCAGCCGCTCGACTGAGGTGAGCGCGGCCGAATGGAGCAGTCCCCTGGTCGGCTGGCCGGGCTGCTCGACATACTGATTCAACACGCCCGCCGAGTAGTTGCCTGTCTCGATGACCAGCGTGTCGGCTTCCCAGCGCCCGATCGAGTGGCCGAGTGACCCGCGCGGTCCGTTCTTCGGATGCTCCTTCACGTTCATGTGGATGACGCGCTTGACGTCCATCCACTCATGTCTCAGGACGATGTCGTTGCCGTCGCGGACGATTTCGAGCGGCGTGCCTGGTGCGCCCCATACGCGGCGGATGGCGACGGGATCGCAGCGGAACGTCGGATCGTCCTTGAACGGATCGTAGGCGGCGATGGCTTTCTCACCGGCCGGTGTCAGCAACTGAATCATCGGCTGTGGTCCGCTGGTGCTGCGGTTCGGAATCGGCGCCAGCAGCCACGTGCCGAAGATGTCCTTGCGCGGCGGCAGCGCCGCCGCCGTCCGAGGTCCGGTCGGTCCGTTCACGGAGAGCTTCCGTCCGTCGGCGAGTTCGACGCTATCGAAGAAGCACATGTAGGGACTGTGCCGCGACAGCGATCCGGTCACGCGAATCTTCGTGCCGACCTTCAGGATCTGCGAGGTGACGCCGTTGCGCGTCAGCTGCGTGACGCCGTGCGACTCGCACACGTACTCGTGCGTCCGGCCGTTCTCATCGACGGCGTTGATGTGCACGTAGCTGTGCGGATTCTGCGCCTCGAACTTCGTGATCGTGCCGGAGATGCTCACCGGCTTGCTGGCGTCAAAATGCGGCGCGAAGCTGTGATGCGCGAACGCGCTGGTTCCGACGAGCAGTACCGTGGCAACGGCGATGGCTGATGCCGCGTATCTGACGCACATGTGACCCCCTGCAGACGGGGTCAGTATACGGCTGGTTGCTGGTTGGTGGTTCGTGGTTGTGGAGGGGGCTACGACGCGCCACCCACACGGCCATTGCGGCGACGAGCGAGCCGTTCGCGAATGATCGCGGCATCCGGTGGCGCGAGGACCCAGTCGGCAGGGCGCGCGCCGAGCAGTTCATCGTGTGACCAGATCTCGCGCATCAGGCCGACACTGTGCGTCGATGTGCCGAGCAGCAGGTGTCCCAACTCGTGCGCGATCGCGCGACCGAGCAGCGTGCGGTAATCAGTCGCGAGGTCCTGCGCCAGCCGGCGCGTGCGATCGATGAACACCGTGGCCAGCACACCGGCCCGCGCTCGCGAATCGATGAGTGATTGGCCGAGGACGCGTGAGGACGGTTCGCCGCGATCCGAGGACATTACTATCCGGAGCTTTAACGCTTCGGAAGAGGGCGTGACGCAGATGCCGGGCAGGCACAGTGTCCAGGCGAGATCGAGGGACGCCGTCGCGAACACCTTCTTCGCCACATCCAGCGCGATCCGTTCATCGTCTTGGTTGAGAACCATGCTCTGCGCGTACACGTGCACGGCTACTCGCGTGTTGGCTGTGATGTTTACGCGCGTGTCGTCGATGTCGGGTTCGGGCGCGGCGCCGTCGATGCCGGTGGCGCAGAGCAACACAGACACGATCACCAACCATGGGTGCACGCGCATGACACCGAAGACGGCAATCGACGGCGGTTGGATGGGTCGAGATGGTGAGCGGCGAGGATTCGAGGTGACGTGTGTCAGCGCCGGATAAACAGGGACTGCTTGCCGTCGAACCGTTACGAAGCGCGATTTCCTGGGGACCGGTATCGCAGGCACGATTCAGCTGATCACGCTGCTCGTCCCAGGGAAGTTGACTCGCTACCGCGGCGGGAACGGCTGCCGGCTTCCGTCCAGTGCATGGACCATGCCCTGGCGCATGACGAAGCGCACGTGCTCGAGCACTGTGACGTCGTCGAGTGGGCTCGTTGCCACGGCGATGATGTCGGCGTCCTTCCCTGGCTCGATCGACCCGATGCGAGTCGCGCGGTCGAGCAGCGTTGCCGCGTCGATCGTCGCCGCCCGGATCGCTGCTGCTGGTGTCAGTCCGGCCTTGACCAGCAGAGTAAACTCCTTGGCGTTCTTGCCGTGGTCCGACACGCCCGAGTCAGTGCCAAACGCGATGCGCACGCCGTCAGCGATCGCCTTGGCGATGTTCTCGTTGTGCACGACGACCGTTTCTTCCGCCTTGGCCAGCGTCGCCGCGCTGCGCGCGCCTGCCCGCGCCTGGGCCAGCGCAGCGTGCGGGGCGACCATGGTCGGCACGAGCCAGGCATTCGATTTCTTGAACAAAGCATTGGTCTCGGCATTGGCGTAGGTGCCGTGCTCGATGGAATCGACACCGGCCCTGAGCGCAGCCGCGATTCCGTCCGCTCCGTGGGCGTGTGCGGCCACCCGACGTCCAAAGAGATGAGCGGTGTCGACAATCGCCTTCATCTCGTCGTCGAACATCTGCTGACCGAGACCCCCGGCGATGTTGCTGTTCACGCCACCGGTGGCGGTGAATTTGATGACGTCGGCGCCTTGCGAGACCTGCTCGCGCGTGGCGCGTCGACAGTCGTCGGCGCCGTTGCACAGGTTAAAGGCGCGCGACCGTCGCAGTTCGGCAATGTCTCGGTTGGTGTTATTGGAGCCATCGGCGTGGCCGCCGGTTCCCGAGATTGCCTGGCCGGCGGCGACGATCGCCGGTCCGGCGACGAGACCGGAGAGGATGGCGTCGCGCAACGCGGTAATGCTGTGGACGTCGGAGCCCAGATCACGCACCGTCGTGAAACCGGCCTCGAGCGTGCGGCGCGCGTTGTCCACGCCGATCAACAGGTTGTCTTCGATATCGCGGTTCACCGCTTCGACACGCGCACGCATCTTGTCGTCGTCGTTGAAGATGTGGACGTGGGCATCGATGAGCCCGGGCAGTACGAATTCACGTTTGAGATCGATCAACCGCGCACCGGCAGGGGGCGCGATGTGACCGTCACGAATGGCCTCGATGCGATTGCCGCGGATGATGAGGGTGGACGGGCCGCGCGGCGCGTTGCCTGGGCGATCGAGCAGTGCACCGGCATGAATGACGATGACCGGCCCAGCTGGCGTCTGCGCACGTGCGGAGAGCGCGACGATCAATACAAGAAGACCCGCGCCGAGCACTCGCAGTGCAGAAGTCATGGTGGCGCGAGTATACGGGAGAAGGGAGATAAGATTGCCCTTCACGTCGATGCCCCTTTCCCCAGGTCAGAGACTTGGTCCGTACGAGATCGTCGCGCCCCTTGGAGCCGGGGGAATGGGCGAGGTGTACAAAGCGATCGATACACGCCTTGGCCGCACGGTCGCGATCAAAACACTCGACGGCGCGCACGGCGAACGCTTCCAGCAGGAGGCGCGCGCGGTCGCAGCGCTGAACCATCCCCATATCTGCGTGCTCTATGACGTCGGGCCCGGCTATCTCGTCATGGAGTACCTCGATGGACAGCCGCTTCACGGTCCGCTGCCGTTGAGCGACGTCCTGCGCGTGGCCATGCAGGTGGCGGATGCGCTCGATGCCGCGCACGCGAAAGGCATCCTCCATCGTGATCTCAAGCCGGCCAACATCATGATGACGGCGAGCGGCGCGAAGCTGCTCGATTTCGGGCTGGCCAAGATCCTCGGCGAAGCCGGTGACGATGCGACGCGGACGATAGCCGGCACGGTGCTTGGCACCGCGTCGTACATGTCGCCCGAACAGGCGCAAGGGAAAGCCACCGACGCGCGGTCAGACGTCTTCAGCTTCGGCGCGGTGGTGTACGAACTGCTGACCGGCAAGCGGGTCTTCGAGCG